>NZ_BANB01000397.1 GCF_000964365.1 Acidisphaera rubrifaciens HS-AP3
ACGCGCGGCGCATAGGGCGCGGCCTCGCCCGCGGCCGCCGCGAGCTCGTTGGCGGTCGCGAACACCTGCAACGGCCCGGTCACGTCCAGCACCTGCACCGCGGGAAAGGCAAGCAGATCGACCACCCGCGCGGGCGGGTCCGGCGTTGGCGGAAAACGAGGTGTGTTTGGCATCTCCGCCGGACGCTGCCCCGCTACCGTCCGCGCGTCCACCCGAAACGACGCGGAGCCGCCCCATGCCCGACACCGATGCGACCGCCACCGACCCCACGGCCACCCACCCCACCCAGCCGGGCCACATCCGGCCGGGCGCGATTGAACCGATCGCGGACGACATCCCGCTCCACATCGGCTCGCTGCTGTTCGAGGGCGTGGACCAGATCGACCTGACCGGGCCGTTCGAGGTGCTGTCGCGGCTGCCGAACGCGACGCATCGCGTGTATGCGCCCGGCACCGCCGCGGTCCGCGACATACGCGGCCTGCGTCTCTCGCCGGACGCGACCCTCGCCGACGCGCCGCCGCTCGACGTGCTGCACGTCCCCGGCGGGTATGGGCAGGAAGCGCTGATGGACGATGCGGCGGTGCTCGACTGGCTGCGGCGACAGGCGGCGGGCGCGCGGGCGGTCTTTTCGGTCTGCACCGGCGCCCTGCTCTGCGGCGCCGCCGGGCTGCTGCGCGGGCGGCGGGCGACGACCCACTGGGCGTCGTTCCACCTGCTCCCCTGCTTCGGCGCGATCCCGGTCGATGCCCGCGTGGTGATCGACGG
>NZ_BANB01000396.1 GCF_000964365.1 Acidisphaera rubrifaciens HS-AP3
GGCGGCGGTGATCGCCTGGAGCGCCGCGCGGGTCTTCAGCCCGGCGAGGAACACCGCGTCCACGCCGCAATCGGCATAGGCGGCGAGGCGCAGCGCCGCGTCCTCCGGCCCGGTGATGGCGCAGGCGCCGGTGCGCGCGACGATCACCAGGGACGGGTCGGTGCGGGCGGCGACGGCTGCGCGCATCTTGCCGATGCCCTCGGCGAGCGGGATCAGGCTCGGGCCGCCGACGCCGTGGGGCGCGGGGAGCGCCGTGTCCTCGATCGTCAGCGCGGCGACGCCCGCCGCCTCCAGCTCGGCCACCGCGCGCATGACGCCGAGGGCGTTGCCGTAGCCGTGATCGGCATCGACCAGCAGCGGCGGGGCGCCCGCGCGGGTGATGCGCCGCGCGAGGTCGGCGAACTCCGTCAGGCTGAGCAGCATCCGGTCCGGCGCGCCGAGCACGACATGCGCCGCGACCGAGCCCGCGAGCATGGCGCAGGGGAAGCCGAGATCGGCGGCGATGCGCGCCGAGAGCGGGTCATAGACCGAGGCGGGGGCGAGGCAGCCCTCCCCGGCCAGAAGGCCGCGGAAGCGGGCACGCCGGTCGGCAGCGGTCATCGGATGCTCTCCTGTCGGGTGGGGGGGCGATACTACGTGGCCCGCGCCGGCGACAGGCGCGCTATGGTTGCCCGGCAGGCGCGAAGGACGACGGACGGGCACGGACCCAAGCGATGCCCGGCGCCGCGCGGGGGTGGACGCCATGATCTACTGTCCGGCTTGCGGCCAGCAGATGCGCGACGCGGCGCTGTCCTGCCCGGTCTGCGGGCGGGCGATCCAGACGGCGCAGCCCTATGTGGCGAGCGACTGGTTCAGCCTCGACGGGCGGATCGGGCGGCGGGCGTTCTGGCTGTGGTACGCGCTGCCGCTGACGGCCGGCGGTCTCGTCGCGGGCGGACTGGACTGGTGGCTTGGCCGCCATCACGTCGTGGACACGATCTATACGGCGGCGACGCTGTGGCCGTCGCTCGCCGCCTCGGTCAAGCGGCTGCACGACCGCGACCGGTCGGGCTGGTATCAGCTGTTCTACCTGATCCCGGTGTTCGGCTGGGTGTGGCTGGCGGTCGAACTCGGCTTCCTGCGCGGCACGCACGGGCCGAACCGCTTTGGACCCGATCCGCTGGGGCCTGATCCGGTGGCGCCCGATCCGGCCGGGACCGATAAAATGGGACCCGACGCGCCGGGCGCCGGGCCGGCGGTGGCCGGCTGAAAGCGCAGGGCGGGCGGGGTCAGGAGCCGCCGAGATGCGCGTGCAGGAAGGCGCGCGCCGCCGCCTCGGCCGCGTGGTCGGCCGCCGGGTCGTAGGCGATCTGGTGGCCGGCGACGAGATGCGCCGGTCCCGCGCGGTCGAAGCCGTGTCCGGCACCGGGATAGACGTCGATGTCGGCCGTGTGCCCCTGTTTCGTCACGCCCCGCACCCAGTCCTCGCAGCGTGCCGCGCGGGTCCAGTCGTCGGCGGCGCCGATCAGCACCAGCGTGTCGGTCACCAGCGGCGCGGCGGGCGGGTTGCACGCCGGGTAGAAGGCGATCGCGGCGGCGAAGGGCGGCTGTTGCGCGGCGGCCGGCGCGTCGGCCAGCACGGCGCGCAGCACCGCCCAGCCGC
>NZ_BANB01000395.1 GCF_000964365.1 Acidisphaera rubrifaciens HS-AP3
CATACGGCCTGCCCGTCGCCCGGCTCGGCCCGGGGGAGCCGGCGGATCGGGCGCTGGCGGATTGGGCGCGGGACGTCGCGCTGCCGGTGGTCGCGCTGCATGCGCCTGTGGGCGGCACCGCCGATCTGATCGCCGCGTCCGGGATCGGCGTCACCATGCTGCGCCGCGGATGGGACGCGCGGGCCTGGCCGCAGTGCGGACGCGGCTTCTTCCAGCTCGACCGCCACATCCCGGCGCTGTGTGCCGCGGCGGAGGGAGAGGGCGCCTGACGGGCGTCGCCCGCTTGTCCTCCTCCCGGCTTGTCCCGGCGGTCACGCGGCGGCAAGAGAGGCGCATGGCCAATCGTCCCGACTGGGTGCCGCTGATCGTCCTGACCCTGATCGCGGCGCTGCTGGCCGGCGGGTATTTCGTCTATCCGCGCTTCTTCGCCCTGATCCACCGCACTGACTGCATCGCGACCGGCCGCACCGATTGCGGCTGACCGGTCAGACGACGCCGGCGTCGATCGCCTGCGCGACGGGCCGCGTCGCGCGAAAGGACGGGCGCTGCTCCAGCCGCGCGTAATAGGCGGCGAGCGCGGGGTGGCGGCCCCGCCAGTCCAGCGCGGGCAGCCGCAGGTCGAGATAGCCGAGCATGCACCCGGCGGCGATGTCGCCGAGGCCGAACCGGTCGCCCACGGCATGCGGACCGTCGCCGATCAGGCGCGCCGTCTCGGCGAGGCCGCCGTCCACCTTGCGCTGCTGGCGGGCGAGCCACGGCGCGCTGCGGGCGTCGGGGGCCCGCTGGCGTTCGAAGAAGATCAGCACCAGGGCGTCGCACACCCCCCCGGCCAGCACTTCGAGCCGCTTGTGCGCGAGGATGCCGTCGTCGTCGGGCGGCAGCAGAGGCGGGTGGGGATGGCGGCGTTCGAGCCATTCCGCGATGAAGGCGGATTCATAGACCGTCGTGCCGTCGTCGAGGATGAGGACGGGCAGCTTTTCCAGCGGGTTATGCTGGGGCAGCGTGGTGTCCTCGTTCCACGGCACCTCGGTCCGCAGGTCGAACGGAATCGCCTTTTCGTGCAGGATGATGCGGATCTTGCGGGCGAAGGGGCTGGGCGTGGCGCTGATGAGCTGCATGTAAGGTTCGGCCGGATGACGAGGAGGAGTCTGCCCGACTCGCGCCCGGCAATAAACTCCCGCCCCGGCCGCCCGCCGGCGCAGCACGAGGACACTCTTATATGGATGGCAGCCTGCCCGCGCGTGACGAGCATCCGGTGCGCTTCGACCTGCTGACGGAGAACCCCGTCTATAAGCCGTTCCGCTACCCGTGGGCCTATGAGGCGTGGCTGACGCAGCAACGGGTGCACTGGCTGCCCGAGGAAGTGCCGCTCGCCGACGACGTGAAGGACTGGCACCGCAACCTGACGGACGGCGAGCGCAACCTGCTCACCCAGATCTTCCGCTTCTTCACGCAAGCGGATGTCGAGGTGAACAACTGCTACATGAAGCACTACAGTCAGGTGTTCAAACCGACCGAAGTGCTGATGATGCTGTCGGCGTTCTCGAACATCGAGACGGTGCACATCGCCGCCTATTCGCACCTGCTCGACACCATCGGCATGCCGGAGATCGAGTACCAAGCCTTCCTCCGCTACAAGGAGATGAAGGACAAGTACGACTACATGCAGGGCTTCAGCATGGAGAGCCGCGCGGACATCGCCAAGACGCTGGCGGCGTTCGGCGCCTTTACCGAGGGGCTGCAGCTGTTCGCCTCGTTCGCCATCCTGCTGAACTTCCCGCGCTTCGGGAAGATGAAGGGGATGGGGCAGATCATCTCGTGGTCGGTGCGCGACGAGAGCCTGCATTGCATCTCGGTCATCCGGCTGTTCCGCACCTTCGTGCACGAGAATCCGGATATCTGGACCGAGGATCTGCGGCGCGACATCTACCTCACCTGCGCCACCATCGTGGAGCACGAGGATGCCTTCATCGACCTCGCCTTCGAACAGGGGGCGGTGGAGGGGCTGACCGCCGCGGAGGTCAAGCGGTATATCCGCTTCATCGCCGACCGCCGGCTGCAGCAGCTGGGGCTGAACCCGCTGTTCCATGTCGAGCGCAACCCGCTGCCGTGGCTCGACGACATGCTGAACGCGGTCGAGCATGCGAACTTCTTCGAGAACCGCGCGACGGAATACAGCAAGGCGGCGACCAGCGGCACGTGGGAAGACGCGTTCGCCTGAGCGCCCCACGCATGGCCATCGCCGCCTGAACGTCCCCGGGGGCCGGCCACCGTGCCGGCCCCGCCCGGACGACCAACCGCCCCGCTCTCTGTTTCGACCGGCCCGCGCCATCGCCGGGATGGCCGGACGACTTTGTGGCCGGCGGGTGACACCCGTATTCGCTCACCAAAGCGCGAGCGAATTACCGATCAGATAACGAAATAGTAATGAAACTACCCGCGGGCAGTTAGTATCACCGGAAGGCAAATAACCTCCGGTTGTTTGTTGATGGTCGTATCAACATGATCGGTCGATAGCAAGCCGCGCCATGCTGTGCGTGCCTGCTTACGGCTTAGCTTGTCGAGCGGCTCGTTTTGTGACGAAACTGGTGACGGAACGCACCCCGTGTCCATAAACGACGAAGCAGACCTGCTATTGGACCAGTCCGAAGAAACAGCCGGCCGTGAAAGCGCGGGCGGAGCGCCGCGGTACAGTCGTCGATTGTCGGACAAGATCCTGATCGCGTTCCATCATGCCTGCGATCAGGCGGATTACGATGTGGCGCAGCATCTTCTTCAGGTGCTGGAGATGATGCTCACCCGCCGGCCGCAGACGCCGGACGGCACCCGCCGCCGCAACATGGAAAGCCTCGTCGCGGCGCACGAGCGGCTGTGGCACCTCCGTCATCCCGACGACGAGGACCGCTGATCGCCGCACCCGCCCGCCCCGGGTGATCGCGCTTTTTTGAACGCTCCGGCGACCGGCCGGGAGATCGACGCGACACATCCAGGGGTTGTGTCCGGTCGGACCGAACCTGCCCTCGCGACCGCCGGTCAGGAAAGGTCGAGCTTCCCGCCGCCGCGCAGGATCGCCTCGGCGGCCGCGCT
>NZ_BANB01000394.1 GCF_000964365.1 Acidisphaera rubrifaciens HS-AP3
ACGTCGTCCCCGTCGCCCGCGCCGATCCAGGTCACGTTCGCGACGCCGCCCAGGTTCAGCACCGCGAGCGGGCGGTCGAGCCCGCGCGCCAGCGCCACATGCAGCGCGGGCGCCAGCGGTGCGCCCTGGCCGCCGGCCGCGACGTCGGCCGAGCGGAAATCATGCACCACCGGCAGCCCGGTGAGCCGGGCGAGCAGCGCCGCATCGCCGATCTGCCAGGTCCGCCGGCGGTGCGGCTGGTGCAGGATGGTCTGGCCGTGAAAGCCGACCAGCTCCGCCGTCCCGGCCGCCGCCGAGGCCATGAGCGCGCGCACCGCCTCCGCATGCCGCCGCGTCAGCCGCTCCGTCGCGTCCAGAAGCGCCGGGTCGTCGGCCGGTAGTGCCGGGGCACGGTCGAGCAGGGCGCGCAGGTCGCGGCGCAGCGTCGCGTCATAGGGCAGCGTCAGCCCCGGTCCCGGCACGACCTGAGTGCCGTCGGTCTCGACCCAGGCGGCATCCACGCCGTCCAGTGACGTGCCGCTCATCAGCCCGATCGCGCGCATGGTTTTTCCCCCGCGGCCGGTCCGTGCTACCGGACGCCGGCAATCCGAAACGCATACCCTGACAGGCCCGGCCCGATGCCCACCAGCGACTTTCTGCGCGATGCCACCGAGCGGGGCTTCGTGTTCCAATGCACCGACGAGGCCGGCCTCGACGCCGCGCTCGCGGCCGGCCGGGTCAGCGCCTATATCGGCTTCGACTGCACCGCGGACTGCCTGCATGTCGGCAGCCTGCTGCAGATCATGGCCCTGCGTCTGCTGCAGCGGCACGGCCACCGCCCGGTCGTCCTGCTCGGCGGCGGCACCACCCGCATCGGCGACCCGAGTTTCCGCGACGAGGCGCGCAGCCTGCTGAGCGACGAACAGATCGCCGCCAACATGGCGGGCATACGCCGCTGCTTCACGCCGTATCTGCGTTTCGGCGAGGGGCCGTCGGATGCGGTGATGCTGAACAACGCGGACTGGCTCGACCGGCTGAGCTATATCGAGCTGCTGCGCGACGTGGGCGTGCATTTCAGCGTCAACCGCATGCTGTCGTTCGACAGCGTGCGCAGCCGCCTTGAACGCGAACAGGGGCTCTCGTTCCTGGAGTTCAACTATTCGATCCTGCAGAGCTATGATTTCCGCGAACTGGCACGCCGTCACGGGGTGACGCTGCAGCTCGGCGGGTCGGACCAGTGGGGCAACATCGTCTCGGGCGTCGAACTGGTGCGTCGGACGGATGCGCGGACGGTCCATGGCCTGACCACGCCGCTGATCACGACGGCGGGCGGGGCGAAGATGGGCAAGACGGCGCGGGGCGCCGTGTGGCTGACCGCCGACCGTCTCGCCCCGTACGACTACTGGCAGTTCTGGCGCAACACCGACGATGCCGATGTCGCGCGTTTCCTGCGCCTGTTCACCGACCTGCCGCTTGACGAGATCGCCCGGCTCGCGGCGCTGCGCGGGGCGGAAATCAACGAGGCAAAGAAGGTGCTGGCGACCGAGGCGACCACGCTCGCCCACGGCGCCGAGGCGTCCGCCCGGGCGGCGGAGACGGCGCGGCGCGCGTTCGAGGAGCACGACGCCGCCGCGGCGCTGCCGTCGGTCACCGTCGACGCGGCGGCGCTGGCCGAGGGGATGCCGGTCTTCCGGCTGCTGGCCCTGGCCGGCCTGTCGGTCAGCAACGGTGAGGCGCGGCGCCTGATACGCGGCGGCGGGGCGCGCATCAACGACACCGTGGTGGACGACGAGGCCCGGCTGGTCACCGCGTCCGATCTGCGCGACGGGGCGGTGAAGCTGTCCGCCGGCCGCAAGCAGCACGTGCTGGTCCGCCCGGCCTGAACCGCGCGGCGCCGTCCGGTCACGGTTGGCCGCGCCCGGCATGGCTTCTATATGCGGGCGATGACCGACTATCTCGACCGGCTGAACCCGGAGCAGCGTGCGGCGGTGGAGACGGTGGACGGGCCGTTGCTGGTGCTCGCCGGCGCCGGCACCGGCAAGACCCGGGTCCTGACGACCCGCTTCGCCCATATCCTGCTGACCGGCCGCGCCCATCCGGGGCAGGTGCTGGCGGTCACCTTCACCAACAAGGCCGCGCGCGAGATGCGCGAGCGGGTCGGCGTGCTGCTCGGCCGGCCGGCCGAGGGGCTGTGGCTCGGCACGTTCCATGCCCTGTGCGCGCGCATGCTGCGACGCCATGCGGCCCTGCTCGGACTGACGCCGACTTTTTCCATCCTCGACGCGGATGACCAGCTCCGGCTGCTCAAGCAGGTGATGGAGGCGGCGTCCGTCGATCTGAAGCGCTGGCCGGCGCCCGGGCTGATGGCGGCGATCCAGCGCTGGAAGGATCGCGGCCTCGTCCCCGCCGCGGTCACCCCGGCCGAGGACACGGATTTCGCGGGCGGCCGCGCGCGCCCCCTGTATGCCGCGTATCAGGCCCGGCTGCTGGCGCTCAATGCCTGCGATTTCGGCGACCTGCTGCTGCACGTGACGGAGCTTCTGCGCACCAATGCCGAGGTGCTGGGCCAGTATCACCGGCAGTTCCGCTACATCCTGGTGGACGAGTACCAGGACACGAATCTCGTGCAGTATCTGTGGCTGCGTCTGCTGGCGCAGGCGAGCGGCAACATCTGCTGCGTCGGCGACGACGACCAGTCGATCTATTCGTGGCGTGGCGCCGAGGTGGAGAACATCCTGCGCTTCGAGAAGGATTTCCCCGCCGCGCGCGTCGTGCGCCTGGAATCCAACTACCGCTCCACCGCGCCGATCCTGGCCGCCGCCTCCGGCCTGATCGCGCATAACGAGGGGCGGCTCGGCAAGACGCTGCGGCCCGGCCGCCGCGATGCGGCGGGCGAGCAGGTCAGCGTGGTCGGGCTGTGGGACTCCGACGAGGAGGCGCGCATGGTCGGCGAGCGGATCGAGGCGCTGCGGCGCGACGACGGCCAGGGCGGCCGGCACGGCCTGTCGGAGATGGCGATCCTGGTGCGCGCCGGCTTTCAGACGCGCGCGTTCGAGGAGCGGCTGATCACGCTCGGCGTGCCGTACCGCATCGTGGGCGGTCTGCGCTTCTATGAGCGGGCCGAGATACGCGACGCCATCGCCTATGCCCGCATCCTGGTGCAGCCGGCGGACGACCTCGCGTTCGAGCGCATCGTGAACGTGCCGCGTCGCGGCGTCGGCGACGCGGCGCTGCGGGCGATGCATGCGCGGGCGCGCGAGGCCGGCATCCCGCTGCTCGCGGCGGCGGCGATCCTGCTGGACGAGGGGGCGCTGAAGGGGCGCGTGCGCGACGCGCTGCGCGACCTGCTGCGCGGCCTGGACCGTTGGCGCGAGACGTTGCCGCGCGAGGGGTACGTCGTGACGGTTGCGACGATGCTCGACGAATCCGGCTACATGGAGATGTGGCAGCGCGACAAATCCGCCGAGGCGCCGGGCCGGCTCGAAAACCTCAAGGAGTTCGTCCGCGCGCTCGGCGATTTCGAGACGCTGCAGGGCTTCCTCGATCACGTCTCCCTGGTGATGGAGAACGAGGAGTCGTCGGAGGGTGAGCGGGTGTCGCTGATGACCCTGCACGCCGCCAAGGGGCTGGAGTTCGACACCGTCTTTCTTCCCGGCTGGGAAGAAGGGCTGTTTCCCAACCAGCGTGCCCTCGACGAAGGCGGCAACAAGGGGCTGGAGGAGGAGCGGCGGCTCGCCTATGTCGGCATCACGCGGGCGCGGCGGCGGGCGATCATCAGCCATGCGGCCAACCGGCGAATCTATGCCAACTGGCAGTCCAGCATCCCGAGCCGCTTCATCGAGGAGCTGCCGTCCGAGCATGTCGCGGTGACCGGCGCGGCGCGACTCGCGCGGGACTCGATGCTGCGCGCGCCGTCGGTGTTCGCCGGCCAGTTCCCGCTCGCCGCGCGGCGCCAGCAGACGATCGACGTTTGGGAGATGCCGGCCCGGCCGGCGCGCGCGGCGAGCTTCGCGGTGGGGGCGCGCGTGTTTCATCAGAAGTTCGGCTACGGAACCGTCACGGCCGCGTCCGACAATCGGCTGGACGTCGCCTTCGACAAGGCGGGGGCGAAGCGGGTGCTCGACAGTTTCGTGGAGCCGGCATGAGCGCCGCCCTCGCGCGCCGCCGCGCCGCGCCGCTGGAGACGGTCGCCGTCGACGTGCCCGAGGACGCGGTGGAGGCGTACGAGCAGGCGCTGGCTTCGGTCTGCGCGACGGTCGGCCTGTTCCTCGACGACACGACCGGCATCTGGCGGATCGAGGGCGTGCGCGAGGCCGGGGCCGACTGGGCGCCCGTCGCGTCGGCGCTGGCGGTCGCGGCCCTGGTCAGCGGCGTGGACGTGCCGGCGCAGCGCGTGGCGACGGAGGCCGATGGCTGGCTCGCCCGCACCCAGGCCGCGTTTCCGCCGCAGCCGATCGGCCGCCGCTTCACCGTGCGCGGGACGCATCTGCCGGCGGCGCGCGACGGGGCGCGCCTCGTGCTGGTGCTCGATGCCGGCGTCGCCTTCG
>NZ_BANB01000393.1 GCF_000964365.1 Acidisphaera rubrifaciens HS-AP3
GCGGAGGCGATCGACGGCCTCGCGGCGTCCGGCGCGCGCGTGCTGGCGGTGGCGTCCGGCGACAGCCGCGCGACCTTGCGCCTCGCGGGTCTTCTCGCGCTCGAGGACCCGCCGCGCGCCGATTCCGCGGCGCTGGTGGCGGGGCTGAAGGCGCTGGGCATACGCGTGGTGATGGTCACCGGCGACAACGCCGCGACCGCCGGCGCCATTGCCCGGCGGGTCGGCATCGACGGACCGGTCGCGGGGGCGGAGGCGCTGGATCACGTCGACGGCGCGCGGGCGCTGGATCACGGCGTCTATGCGCGCGTGTTCCCGGAGCACAAGATACGGCTGATCCGGCTGCTGCAGGCGGCGGGGCATGTCGTGGGCATGACGGGCGACGGCGTCAACGACGCGCCGGCGCTGAAGCAGGCGGACGTGGGCATCGCCGTCGCGAGCGCGACCGACGTCGCCCGCGCCGCCGCGGGCGTGGCGCTGACGGCGCCGGGGCTGGTGGATGCGCTGACGGCGGTGCGGATCAGCCGGCGCATCTATCAGCGCATGCTCACCTACACGATCAACAAGATCATGAAGACGCTGGAGATCGCGGTCTTCCTGACGATCGGCGTGATGGTGACGCACGTGTTCGTCATCACGCCGCTGCTGATCGTGCTGCTGCTGTTCACCAACGACTTCGTCACCATGGCGATCGCGACCGACAACGTGGGATTTTCGCAGCACCCCGACCGCTGGGACGTGCGGACGCTGATCGGCACCGGCGGGATGCTGGCGGGGCTCGTGCTGATCCTGTCCTTCGCCGTGTTCTTCTTCGGGCGCGACGTGCTCGGTCTGCGGTTGGCCGAATTGCAGACGCTGGTCTTCGTCATGCTCGTGGCGACGGGTCAGGGCAACGTGTATCTGGTGCGGGCGCGCGGCCCGTTCTGGCGGTCGCGTCCGAGCCGGTGGCTGATGCTGAGTTCGGTCCTGGACCTGCTGGTGGTCGCGGTGCTGGCGACGACGGGCACCCTCATGGCGCCGGTCGGCCCAGGTCTGATCGTCCTGCTGCTGGCGGTGGTGGGCGCGTATCTCGTCGTCCTCGACTGGCTGAAGGTCCGCATATTCCGCCGCATGGCGGTGCAGTGATGTCCCGGGGGGGCCGCGGGGGAGGATGCGCGGGCAGGCGCCGGGCCGGGCCGGGCCGGGTAACGGGCCCGGGTGCTGGCGGCGGGGGGAGCCGTCTGGTATCCCCGCCGCTCGGCTGACGCAGCGGGGCTTTCGCATGTCACGGACGGAGGGTGCGGCGCCGGTCTGGGATGCCGAGCGGCTGCGCATCGCGACCGACGCGGCGGGCGTCGCGCTGTGGGCGTGGCGGGTCGAGACCGACGAGATCACCATGGACGCCCGCGCCGAACGGCTGTGGGGCGTGCCGACGGATGGCGGGGTGGTGTCGTTCACGGCGCTGTCGTCGCGCATCCATCCGGCGGATCTCGACCGGGTGCGCGCGGCGTTCACCTCCACGCGCGACATACCGGGCGAGTTCGAGCTGGATTTCCGCATCCTCGACGGGCAGGAGGTGCGCTGGGTCGCCGCGCGCGGGCAGGGCGAGGACCACGCGGGCGCCGGCCAGCGGATGTTCGGCATCTTCCTCGACGTCACCGAACGCAAGCTGGCCGAGGAGGATCGCGAGCTGCTGGCCGGCGAGATGAGCCACCGGGTCAAGAACCTGTTCGCGATCGCCGCGGGGCTGACGCAGATCGCCGCGCGGTCCGCGACCACGCCGGAGGCGATGGCGGCGGACCTGACCCGGCGGCTGTACGCGCTCGGGCAGGCGCACGAGCTGGTGCGGCCGACGCTGCTCAACGAACGCAAGGCGACGACGCTGGGCGCGCTGATCGCCGTGCTGCTCGGCGCCTATGACGACAAGGGCACGATCGGCGACCGCATCCGGGTGCGCGTGCCGGAACTGCCGGTGGGCGAGGGGTCGATCACGACGCTCGCGCTGGTGGTGCACGAGCTTGCGACCAATTCGCTGAAATACGGCGCGCTGTCGGCGGCGGCGGGCCGGCTGTCGGTCGCGTGCGACGCCGACGACGACGCGGCGACGATCGTCTGGACGGAGACGGGCGGCCCGCCGGTCACCGCCGGGCGCGGCGAGCCGGGGTTCGGCAGCACGCTGGTCCACCGCAGCATCGTCCGCCAGCTGGGCGGTTCGATCGAGTTCGACTGGGCGCCGGAGGGCGTGGTGGCGACGTTGCGGGTGAGCAAGGCGCGGCTGGCGGTCTGAGGGGGCGCGCGCCGCAGGCTGGGCGGGCCGCGGCCCCGGCCGCCGCCGCCCGCCCGTCGCAAGGTCGGACGCTACAGCCCGAAGGTCAGCGTTGGCTGCGCGGCGGTCAGACGCAGGCCGCCTTCCTGGATCGCCACGTGCTCCCCGTCGGAGAAGGCGAGGGTGAGCGACAGGCCGAAATGCCATTCGTCGGTGTTGCCGATGCTGTTGGCCCACGGCGTCCAGCTCAGCACGAGGCTGCCGCCCGGCCGCAGCGCGGATATCTTCGCCGGGTTCAGCACCTCGAGATCGAACGGCCCGTTGGTCGTGTTGTTGTCGAACAGCCCGTAGGAATCCGCCGCGCTCGCGACGAGCTGCCCGGTCTTGTCGATCACGGAGATGTCGAGGCTGCTTTCCTTGCGCTTGTCGTCGTCGCCGGTCTGGAACATGATCTTGGCCGATGTCAGCGTGGACATGACGAGGACCTCCCTGGTTTCATCACGGACGTATCGGTCTTCCGCGTCCGGGAAACGTAACGGAGACGATGCGAAGTCGCTGTGAACCGCGTCACAGGCGGGCGGGGGGATTTCCGGGTGGATTGTCGTTCGATTGGGAACGAAACCGGTCAGACGCTGTAGCCGAGCCGGACCAGCACCTCGCCCCGCCGCCGCGTGACCGATTTGCGGTCCGCCGTCAGGCCGCGCAGGAAGTCGCGCAGGCCGAGCATCAGCGCCGATTCCTCGTTCTCGATCTCCAGCGTCGCTGGCGGGACCGGTTGGGCGGCGGGCAGCGGCACCGGCGCCTCCGGCCGGCCCCAGCGCAGCGCCAGGTCGAGATCGGCGCCGTCGAACGACAGGCGCAGCCGCCCGTCCGCGGGCATGCCGGGCGGCTGCATCGCCATCATTCGCGCCATCTGCGCCGCCGCCTGCGACAGCGTCTCCGCCGGCACTTTCCAGGCCTTGCCCGTCGTCTCCAGGAACCCGACCGCGCGCCGTGTCGATGGTTCCGACCCGTCCCACGGCGTCTCCGCCTTGTGCCGCGTGCCGAGGCGGAACAGCAGGGTCAGCAGCACCGCCGTCCCCAGCCCGAACGCCAGCGGGTTTTCCGTCAGGCTGCGCGCCATCGGCCGCAGCGCGCGATAGTAGGCGGGGAAGACACTTTCGCTGAGTGCCAGCAGGGTCGAGATGCTGATGACATAGACGCCGCGCGGGTCGAGCGGCCGCGCCAGCATGATCTGCATGCCGCCGCTGATCATGAACGACGAGGTGAACACCAGCAGCGGCCCCGCGACCTCCGGCGGGACCAGCAGCAGCGCGCCCGCGATGCGTGGCGACAGGCCGATGACGAACAGGATCGCCGCCGCCGCGAAGGCGATCACCCGGCTCGTGGCGCCGGTCACGGTCGATATGCCGACCAGGCTCGGCGCGATGTTCATCCCCGGCGCGCCCAGGATGCCGCCCAGCGTGTTCGCCAGCCCGTCCGCCAGCACGCCGCGGCGGATGTTGCCCATGTCCGGCCGCCGCCAGCCGGCGTCGTTGATACGCTGGCAGGTCGTCACCACGCCCACCGCGCGCAGCGCCGCCGCGACGCCGGACGCGAGGAAGGCCGGCATCAGGTGCAGGTCGAACCGGATATGGCCGATGGCCGGCATCGGTACCGCGAACCACGCCGCCCCGTGCAGCCCCGCGAGCGACCCCGGCGGCATCATGCCCACGGCCGCCGCCAGCGCCATGCCGACCGCGAGGCCCATGCTGGAACACAGCAGCTTTGCCGCGCCGCGCCCCCAGATGCTGAGCCCGACGCAGACGGCGAGCGTCGCGACCGCCGCCGACAGATGCAGCCCATAGGTCGCCAGATGCTCGTGCCGGGCGTCGAGCATCTGCCCGATCCCGACCACGCCGAGTTGCAGGCCGACGATGAAGACGCTCAGCCCGCTCAGCACCGGCGTCACGATCACCCGCAGCCGCCCCAGCAGCAGCCCGAACGCGATCTCCGCCAGCCCCGCGAGCAGGGTCATGCCGAACACCAGCGGCATGCCGCCCGCCTGCGCCGCCAGCACCGAGGGCGCGAGATAGGTCGCGGAGAACACCGGCGGCGCCAGGAACCCCGATCCCACCGGCCCGCGCGGCAGCGCCTGCAGCGCCGTGCCGATCGCGACCGCGATGCAGGCGATGCCCATCAGGTTGACGCTGGTCGCCGCGTCCACATGGGCGGCGCGCAGGATGATCGCGACCAGCACGAGATAGATCGCGTCCATCACCGCGTATTGCAGCCCGAGCAGCAACAGCCGCAGCGCCGGCGGCCGCTCGTCGAGGGCATAGACCAGCCCCTCCGGCCGTATCCGCGGCGCCGCCGCCGCCGTCCCGCTGGCATCCATCGCGCGGCTCCCCCCGTGCCGCGCAGACGAAAGCATGGCCGCCGATCGTCCCGGAAGCCCGCCGGCGCGGTGCTCACCAGGCTGTGTGCGGACGTCGTGTCGACGCCGCGCCCGCACGCGCTTGCCTCGCTGCGGGGTGTCGGAACATAAAGCGAACATGCATGATGATCGCGACGAACGGGAGGCGCGGCGGCGGCGGCGGGAGGCGCAGGAGCGGCGGCTGGACGAGGAGCGGATCGACATGCTGCTGGCCGCGGCGCGCACGCTCGTGCCCGATCTCGGCGTGGAGGTGCCGCTGTCGCGTCTGGCGGTCCATGCCGGCCTGTCGCGCCGCGCCGCCGCCGCGCTGTTCGACACGACCGCCGAGGTCGCCGCGGCGCTCGTGCGCGCGACCTGGCGGCGCCTGGCCGAGGTGATGGCCGATCCCGCCGCCGC
>NZ_BANB01000392.1 GCF_000964365.1 Acidisphaera rubrifaciens HS-AP3
CCGCGCGTGGCCGTATCTCTACGACGGCGACGCGGCCTATGAGGCCGAGTACATGCGCGTCTATCTCGACAGCCCGCGCGCCGCGATCATCGTCGCCTGGGACGGCGATGTGCCGGTGGGCGCCTCGACCTGCCTGCCCCTCGCGGACGAGACCGAGGCGGTGCGGGCGCCGTTCGTCGCGCACGGCATCGACCCGTCGCGCGTGTTCTATTTCGGCGAATCGGTGCTGCTGCCCGGCTATCGCGGCACGGGGGCGGGCGTCGCGTTCTTCGCGGGGCGGGAGGCGCATGCCCGATCCTGGGGCACGTTCGACTACGCGGCGTTCTGCGGCGTGCGCCGCGATGCCGACGATCCGCGCCGGCCGGCCGACGCGGTGCCGCTCGACGCGTTCTGGCGGCGGCGCGGCTTCACGCCCTATCCGCACATGACCTGCACGATGCACTGGCGCGAGGTCGGCGACGCGGAGGAGACGCCGCACACGCTCGGCTTCTGGATGAAATCGCTCTCCGGGGCGGCGCTGCCGTGACCGCCCTGCATCTCGCGCTCTGCCAGTACCGCATCACGCGCGTCGCGGGACTCGACGCCTATGCCGCACGGCTCGACGCGCTGCTGGCGGAGGCGGGACCGGCGGACCTGCTGGTACTGCCGGAATACGCGAGCCTGGAGGCTGCGGCGGTGGCCGATCCGCCGGACGTGGCGGCCGAACTCGCCACCGCCGTGGCGCAGGCGGACGCAATGCTCGATGTCATGCGCGCGGCCGCGCGGCGCCACGGCGTGTGGCTGCTGGCGGGCAGCCTGCCGATGCGCGGCGCGGACGGGCGGGTGCACAACTGCGCGCCGCTGTTCGACCCCGAGGGGCGCGTCGCGTTCCAGCAGAAACAGGTGATGACGCGCTTCGAGCGCGAATCCTGGCAGGTCGCGCCGGGCGCGCCGCCATCGGTGTTCGCGACACCCTGGGGCCGGATCGGCGTCGCCATCTGCTATGACGTCGAGTTCCCGACGCTGGTGCGCGCACAGGTCGCGGCCGGGGCGTGGCTCATCCTCGCGCCGTCCTGCACCGACACGCTGCACGGCTTCAACCGCGTGCTGCTCTCGGCCCGCGCCCGGGCACTGGAGAACCAGTGCTACGTCGCCGTGGCGCCCACGGTCGGCGACGCGCCGTGGTCGGCGACGCTGGATGCCAATCGCGGCCACGCCGCCGTGCTCGGGCCGGTCGATCGCGGTTTCCCGGAAGACGGCGTGCTCGCCCGCGGCGCGCTCGACGAGGCCATGTGGCTGCATGCCCGCCTCGACCCCGCGCGGCTGGACGCGGTGCGCGAGTCCGGCGCCGTGCGCAACCATCGCGACTGGCCCGACATGCCCGTGCCGCCCTGCCCCGTCCGCACGCCGGCGTGACGCTCATCTATCTGATCGCCGGCGAGCCGAGCGGCGACGTGCTCGGCGCGCGGCTGATGGCGGCGCTGTCCGCCCGCCGCCCGGACCTGCGCTTCGCCGGCATCGGCGGCCCGCGCATGGCGGCGGCGGGGCTGGTGTCGCTGTTCCCGATGGGCGAACTGTCGCTGATGGGGCTGGTGGAGGTCCTGCCGCGCATACGCGCACTCCGCCGCCGCATTGCCCAGACGGCGGCCGACATCGTGGCGCGCCGGCCCGACGCGGTGGTGACGATCGACAGCCCGGGCTTCAGCCTGCGCGTCCTCGACCTGCTGCGCGGCGCCGGCATCCCGCGCGTGCATTACGTGGCGCCGCAGGTCTGGGCATGGCGCGAGGGGCGGGTGCGCCACTATCCGGGCAAG
>NZ_BANB01000391.1 GCF_000964365.1 Acidisphaera rubrifaciens HS-AP3
CCCGGTCGGCGCGCATCATGCGCAGCAGCATGCCCTCGCGCAGGCCCCGGTCGGCGACCACCACGTCCCCCGCCGGCCACAGCCGGGTGATGGCCGCGAACACGGCGCAGCCCGGCAGGACGAAGGCCGCCCGCTCCGGCCCGACGCAGGGATGCTCGGCCAGCCCCTCCGGCCCCAGCGCCAGCAGCCGCGCCAGCGCCGCGTCCGCGTCCGCCCGGCACAGCACCATCCCGTCCACCAGCGGCCGCCGATAGCGCGGCAGGTCGAGCGCGATGCCGGCCAGGGTCGTCACCGTCCCGCTGGTGCCCAGCAGCCGCACCCCGCCCGCGCGTATCTCGCGGGCGATGCAGTGCACCGCTTCGAAGCCGCGCAGCCGCTCGGCCACGTCGTCCACCATGGCGGCGAAGCCCTCTCGGGTCTGCGCGGCCGGGCCGTATTTCTCGGCCAGCGTCACCACGCCCGCCGGCAGGCTGTGATAGCCGATCAGGCTGCACCGCCCGTCCGGCTCCAGCCGTACCCAGGCGACCTCGGTCGAACCGCCGCCGATGTCGAACAGCAGCGCCCGCCGCGCCGCCTCGGCCGACTGCGCGAGCAGCGGCGCGCAGGATTCGAGGGCGAGCTCCGCCTCCTCCCGCGTCGAGATGATGTCGATGGCAAGCCCGGTCGCGCGCTGGACCTCGGCCAGGAACTCCGCCCCGTTGACCGCCTGCCGGCAGGCCTCGGTGGCGATCGCGCGCAGATGCCGCACCGGGCGGCGGGCGAGGCGCGCGGCGCAGGCCTGCAGCGCGCCCATCGCCCGCTCCATCGCCGGCGGCGACAGCCGTCCCGATTCATGCAGCCCCTCGCCCAGGCGGACGATGCGGCTGTAGCTGTCCAGCACGCGGAACCCCTGCCCCTGCGGGGCGGCGACCAGCAGGCGGCAATTGTTGGTGCCGAGATCGAGGGCGGCGAAAGCGGGCGGCCCCTTCGCCCGGCACGGGTCGATCGATGTGACAGCTTGGACCATCGTCTTGGCCTTCCACTGTGTAGATGGGGAGTGTCCACCCGGGCTGCCGGCCCGGCAAGCCTGTTCTGCGCCGCCCTCACGCCCCCGCCGGATTGCCGCCCCGCCCCGCCCCGTGTTAGGCACCTGCCTCCCGCGAGGCACGCGCCGGACGGTGGGGGATAGTTTAGCGGTAGAACTCCCGGCTCTGACCCGGGCAGCCTTGGTTCGAATCCAGGTCCCCCAGCCAGCCGCGTTTTGCGGCACCCGCTTTGATCCATGACACGACTGCAACCACGGCGGCGCGGGCGCGTTTGTGACCGCGTATCATTGCGGTGGTAACGGAACAATGTTGAAACTTGCGATCTTCTTTCTGGTGGTGTCGCTGATCGCGGCATTCTTCGGGTATGGCGGGGTGTCGGTGGCGGCGGCGGGTATCGCGAAGATCCTGTTCTTCGTGTGCATCGTCGCCTTCCTGGTCTTCCTCGTGCTTGGGCTGATGGCCGGTCGGGCGATCTTGTGACGCTCCCCGGCTGATACGGGGCGCGCGGCCGGGTCCGGCGACATGCCGGGACGGCCGCGCTGCCTGACTTACCGCCTCCGCCCACCGCCTCGCCTTCCGCCTTTGCTGCCTTCCCGTTTCCCGATGCCCGGTATCGCCATGCGGCCGCTTTTGTGCGGCGCGGCGTGATGGCATGATCCCTCTATGAGCGAGACATTGCCGATCCTCGTGCCCCTCGAGGGTGCCACCAACGTGCGCGACCTCGGCGGCAGGCGGGGTGCGGACGGGCGGCGGGTGCGGACGGGGCGGCTGTTCCGCTCCGCGTCCCTGGTCGGCATGACGCCGGCCGACGTGGCGACGCTCGACGCCCTCGGCCTGCGCACGATCTGCGACCTGCGGGGCCTGAAGGAGGCGGCGCGGGCGCCGGCGCCGCTGGGGTCGGTGCCGCACGTGACCGTCCATCCGGTGCCGATCGAGCCGACCGTGGGCGCGACCCTGCGCGCGATCGAGGAGACGCGGCCGGCGACCGGCGAGGACGTGATGGCGATCCTCCGCCGCGCCTATGCGGCCTACAGCCGCGAATGCTGGCAGCCGTACCGCACGATCTTCGCCTTTG
Organism: Acidisphaera rubrifaciens HS-AP3; assembly: GCF_000964365.1. Lineage (GTDB taxonomy): Bacteria > Pseudomonadota > Alphaproteobacteria > Acetobacterales > Acetobacteraceae > Acidisphaera > Acidisphaera rubrifaciens. Next base: position 2,101 of record NZ_BANB01000391.1, read on the forward strand.
CCCGCGATCCGTCGCGGCACGGGCTGCTGTTCCACTGCTCGGCCGGCAAGGACCGGACCGGGTTCGGCGCGGCGCTGATCCAGACCGCGCTCGGCGTCGCGTGGGACGACATCATGGACGACTACATGGCGACCAACCGGCTGTGGAAGCCGGACCCGGAGCTGGCCGAACGCCTGCCGCCGCCGGTCGCCGAGGTGCTGCTGCGCGTGCACGAGGAATTGCTGCCGCTGGCGTTCGACACGATCCGCGCCGACTGGGGCAGCCCGGAGGCGTTCATGGAGGCGCGGCTCGGCATGGGCCCGGCGGAACGCGAGGCGTTCCGGGCGCTGATGCTGGAATAGGCGCTACAGGCGCTGCGCCAGCGCCCAGGCGGCTTCGGCCAGGAGGGCGTATTTGGCGCCGGCTTCCAGGCCGCGGGCATCGGCGGCGTTGCCGTCGAGGGCGCGGCGATAGACGCCGGCGGCGATGGCGGCCCAGCGGAACAGCGCGAAGATGCGGTAGTAGTCGAGCGCGGGCACCTGGTCCCAGCCGCGGGCGCTTGCATAGGCGGCGATCAGCTCCCCCTCCGCCGGCACGCCGGGGGCGTCGAGGTCGAGGATGCCGCCCACCGATTTCGGCAGGTGCCACGGCAGGCAGGTATAGGCGAGGTCGCCGGCCAGCGGGTTGCCCAGCGTGGACAGTTCCCAGTCGAGCACGGCGACGATGCGCGGCTCGGTCGGGTGGAAGATCATGTTGCCGAGGCGGAAATCGCCGTGGACGATCCCCCGCTCCACGTCGGGCGGGGCGTTGGCGACGAGCCAGTCGATGACCCGGTCCATCGCCGGCAGCGGGTCGAGGGCGGCAGCGCGGTACTGCTTCGTCCAGCGATCGACCTGACGGGCGACATAGCCCTCCGGCCGGCCGAACTTCTCCAGGCCGACACGCGCGGGGTCGATCGCGTGCAGGGCGGCCATCACGCGGATGAGGTCGGCGTAGCAGGCGGCGCGCTGGTCGGGCGGCAGCGCCGGCAGGCGCAGATCGGTGAATACCCGCCCGTCCACCTGATCCATGACGAAGAACGGCGTGCCGATCACCCCCTCGTCCTCGCACAGCAGGCGCACGGGCGGCACCGGCACGGCGGTGCCCGACAGGGCGGCCATGGCGGTGTATTCGCGTTCGACCGCGTGGGCGGAGGGCAGCAGCTTGCCGGGCGGTTTCTTGCGCAGGACGTAACGATGCGGTCCCGCCTCGATCGCGTAGGTGGGATTGGACTGCCCGCCCTGGAACTGCCGCACCGCGACCGGCGCCTCGAACCCCGGCAGCCGCACGCGCAGATAGGTCGCGAGCGCGTGCTCGTCGAAGCGGTGCTGCGGCAGCACGGGGACGAGGACGGGGGCGCCTTCGGTCATCGCCGGTCCGCCGCGCTCAGTCCGCCGTGACCGGCGAGCCCGCCGTCACGCCGCCGTCGATGACGAAGGTCTGGCCGGTGGTGAAGCTGCCGGCGCCGGAGGCGAGGAAAACGGCCGCGCCCGCGATCTCGTCGGGCTCGCCGATGCGCCGCAGCGGCGTGTCGGCGGAGCGGCGGCGCTCGATCTCCGGATTCTCCCACAGCGCGCGGGCGAAGTCGGTGCGGATCAGGCCGGGGGCGATGCAGTTGCAGCGGATGTTGGCGTGGCCCCATTCGATCGCGACGTTGCGCGCGATCTGCATGTCGGCGGCCTTTGAGATGCAGTAGGCGCCGATCACCGGCGAGCCGCGCAGCCCGCCGATGGACGAGATGATGATGATGGAGCCGCCGCCGCGCTCCGCCATCTGGGGGATCACCATGTTGCACAGCCAGACGTTGCTGCGCACGTTCGAGCCCATGATCTTGTCGAACTGCTCGTCGCTGATGCCGGCGGACGGGCCGAAATACGGGTTCGTCGCGGCGTTGCAGACGAGGATGTCGATGCCGCCCCACAGCGCGATCGTCTCGTCCACCAGCCCCTGCAGCGCCTGTTTCTGCGAGATGTTGCAGGGGATCACCGCCGCCTCGCCGCCGCGGGCGCGGATGCCGGCGGCGACGGCCTCGCACGCATCGGCCTTGCGCGAGGAGACGATGACGCGCGCGCCGTGCTCGGCGAGGCGTTCGGCGATGGCGCGGCCGATGCCCTTGGACGAGCCGGTGACGACGGCGACGCGGCCGGTGAGGTCGAACAGCGAGGATTGCGCGCTCATGCGTTCGGCCTCGCCGGCTTGTACTTCGCCAGTTCCATCCGCCCGAGCTGGTGGCGGTGCACCTCGTCCGGCCCGTCGGCGATGCGCAGCGTGCGCGCGGTCGCATACATGCGGGCGAGACCGAAATCGGAGGTCACGCCGCCCGCGCCGTGCGCCTGGATCGCCCAGTCGATGACGCGGCAGGCCATGTTCGGCACCGCGACCTTGATCGCCGCGATCTCCGTCCGCGCCGCCTTGTTGCCGACGGTGTCCATCTTCCACGCCGCGTGCAGCACCTGCAGCCGCGCCATGTCGATCTGGATGCGCATCTCCGCGATGCGTTCGATCATCACGCCCTGATCGGCAAGCGGCTTGCCGAAGGGGACGCGCTCGATCGCGCGCTTGCAGGTCTTCTCCAGCGCGTATTCGGCGAGGCCGATCGAGCGCATGCAGTGATGGATGCGCCCCGGACCGAGTCGCCCCTGCGCGATCTCGAAGCCGCGGCCCTCGCCGAGCAGGATGTTGGAGGCCGGCACGCGGACGTTGTTGAACACGATCTCCGCATGGCCGTGCGGCGCGTCGTCCCAGCCGAACACCGGCAGCATCCGCTTGATCTCGACGCCGGGCGTGTCGCGCGGCACCAGGATCATCGATTGCTGGCGGTGACGGTCCGGGTTGGCCGGATCGGTCTTGCCCATGACGATGAAGATCTTGCAGCGCGGGTCGCCCGCCCCGCTGCTCCACCACTTGCGGCCGTTGATGACGTAATCATCGCCGTCGCGCTTGATGTGGGTCTGGATGTTGGTCGCGTCCGACGAGGCGACATCCGGCTCCGTCATGCAGAAGGCGGAGCGGATCTCGCCTTCCAGCAGCGGCTCCAGCCAGCGCTTCTTGTGCTCGGCGCTGCCGTACCGTTCGATCGTCTCCATGTTGCCGGTATCGGGGGCGGAGCAGTTGAACACCTCGCTCGCCCACGGCACGCGGCCCATGATTTCCGACAGCGGCGCGTATTCGAGGTTGGTCAGCCCGGCGCCGTAGTGGCTTTCGGGCAGGAACAGGTTCCAGAGCCCAGCCTTGCGCGCGTGCGGCTTGAGCTGCTCCACGATCGGCACCGGCTGCCAGCGGTCGGGCGCGTTCGCCATCTGCGCCGCATACGTCGCCTCGTTCGGATAGACGTGTTCGTCCATGAAGGCCTGCACGCGCTCGCGCAGCGCGTTGACCTTGTCCGTGTAGGCGAAATCCATAGCGTCCTCCCCCGTCCTTGCCCGGAGTGTCGCGCCGGGCCTATCCATGGTCAATCCGCGCGCCGCGAACAGGTGGCGCGCGCAACGAAGCGAGGGGGGAAGCGCACCGCATGACACGTCCTTTGTATACGCATGCGCAGTTGCGGCGCCTGATCGAGCCGTCGAGCATCGCCGTCGTCGGCGCCTCGCCCCGTCAGGGTTCGTTCGGCGACCGCATCCTCGCCAACCTCGCGGACTATGACGGCGCCGTCTGGCCGGTGAACGGCAAGTATGAGCGGATCGGGGCGCGGACCTGTTATGCGTCCATCGCCGCGCTGCCGTCGCCGCCGGATTGCGCGATCATCGTCGCCGGCCGCGACCAGGTGGAGCCGATCGTCGCCGAATGCGCGGCCGCCGGCGTGGGCGGGGTGATCGTCTGCGCGTCCGGCTACGCCGAGATGGGCCTGCCGGAGCGGGTCGCCGATCAGGCCCGCCTCGGCGAGATCGCGCGCCGGCACGGCATGCCGATCGTGGGCCCGAACACGATCGGCATCCTGTCCACGGCGCGGCAGGCGCGCAGCACCTTCATGGCGGTGGTGCCGCCGCCGAAGCCCGGTCCGCACGCCATCGGCATCGTCAGCCAGTCCGGCGCGCTCGGCTTCGCGCTGGCGCAGGCGGCGGTGCGCGGGGTCGCGGTGAGCCACATCCTGTCGAGCGGCAATTCGTGCGACGTCGATGCCGCCGATTATGTCGCCTATCTGGCCGACGATCCGGGCTGCGCCGCCATCGCCTGTGTGTTCGAGGGGCTGTCCGATCCGCGGCGGATGCTGGCGGCGGCGCGGCGGGCGCGGGAGGCGGGCAAGCCGCTGGTGGTGTTCAAGATCGCGACCGGCACCGAGGGGGCGACGGCGGCGCTGTCGCACACCGGATCGCTGGCCGGCGCGCAGGCGGCGTACGAGGCGGCGTTCCGGCGCGAGGGCGCCGTGCTGGTCGAGGGGTTCGAGCATCTGGTGGAGACCGCCGTGTTCTTCGCCAAGGCCGGGCGGCCGAAGGGGCCGGGGGTCGCGGTGCTGGCCACGTCCGGCGGGGCGGCGATCATGGCGGCGGACCGGGCGGAGCAGCACGGCGTCGCGCTGCCGCAGCCGGACGCGGCGCTGCGGGCCCATCTGGCGGCGCGCATCCCGGAATTCGGCGCGGCGCGCAACCCGTGCGACGTGACGGCGCAGGTGCTGAACGACGCCACGTCGCTGAACGAGTGCGGCACGGCGCTGCTGGCCAGTCCGGACTATGCGGCGCTGGTGGTGCCGCAGGTCTATTCGTACCAGGCGACCGCCGACCGCGTGCCGGCGTACGAGGCGATCGCGCGGACCTGCGGCAAGCCGGTGGTGATGATCTGGGCGACCGAGCATCTGGCCGGGCCGGGCATCGCGGAGATCGAGGCATCGCCGCATCTGGCGGCGTTCCGATCCTTCTCCGGCGCGTTCGCGGCGCTGGCGGCGTGGCAGCGGACGGCGCGGGCGGCCCATCCCGACGCGCCGGCCACGCCCGC
>NZ_BANB01000390.1 GCF_000964365.1 Acidisphaera rubrifaciens HS-AP3
TTATGCGCGGTATCGTACCGCGCATTGTTGAACACCCGCGCTGCGGTTGACGTCCGGCGGGCCCACGATCAGCACCGATGCCTGTGGCGCCGCGTCGGCGAGCACCCCCACGTCGCGACGGAACCGCGCCTGATAGTCGGCGAGGTCGGCGGCGCTGCCGAACGCCTCGTTGGTGCCGTACTCGACGACCAGCAGCGCCGCGTCCTGCAACTCGGTCGCCAGCGACTGCGCGTCACAGCGTTCGAGCACGTCCACCTGCGCGCCGATGATGCCGAAGTTCTGGTACAGCACGCCCGGCACGTCCCGCCACGTCCCCCAGGCGAGCAGCGCCACCTCGCCGTCGCCCTGCGTCTCGAGCGTCAGGGTGCGGCTGCCGCGCCGCGCGTCGAACAGCGCGCGCACCGTCTCCTCCGCGCCGCGCGTGCTCACCGTGCGGGCCGCGCCGCCATCGACCGACACGGCGAAGCTGCCGCCCTGCGGCAGGCGGCGGAACACGATCGCGATGCGGTCGAACCCCTCCGCCTCGTCGGAGGTCAATGTCATGCGCGCCGGGCCCGTCGCGGTCTGCGTCACGCCCGCGATGCCGAACGGGATCGGGCCCGCGCCGCCGCGCGCGCTGTCGCGCGTCCAGCCGGCCTCGGTCACCCGCACGAGCTTCGGGTCGTAGTAGCGGTCCGGCCGGCCGGGCGGCAGCAGGCCGCGCCCGGCGGCGCCGAACCGCGCCTGGAACCGGTCGCGCAGCCGGGCGGAGAAATAGTCGCCCGCGCTGTGGCTGTCGCCCACCTGGACGATCGACACCGGCCGCCGCGCCGCGTGCGCGTCGAGTGCGGCGAGATCGCCGAAGAACGGTGCCAGCGGATCGCCGCCCGCCGCCGTCCGGACGCGGGGCCGGGCAGGGCGGCCGGCCTGGTGATAGGCCGCGACCTGCGGCACCGAGAGGGAGCGGGCGCAGCCGGCGACGGCTGCCGCCGCGAGGGCGGAGAGGACGGCGCGACGGGCTGGCATCAGTTCGGCAGCGCCTGCGCCGACGCCGGCGGCGGCACCTCCAGATACGGCTCCAGCATCCGCGCCAGCACGTCATAGCCCGCGGGCGTCAGATGCACGCCGTCATCGGCGCGCAGCCGCGTCGTCACCCCGTCGAGCCCCGGACCATACGCGCTGTAGCTGCCGTCGGGGGCAGCGAACAGGTTCCAGGTCGAGACATAGGTGGCCCCGGCATCGGTCGCGTATTTCTGATAGATCCCGTCCAGCATCGACATGTCGGACGAGAAATCCGGATCGCGCACGATCGGATGCCCGACCCACACGACCGGCATGTGCGCGGCGCGCAGCGCATCGACGATCTCCGTCACCGTCGCGCCGTAGCTGTCGGTGAAGGCCTCCACGAGCTGCGGATCGAGCATGCCGTGCCGGCGCACCGGCGGGCGGTCGTTCGCGCCGAACATGACCACCGCCACGTCGGCATGATCCTTCTCCGCGATGGTCTTGATCTCGGTCGGCCAGTCGTAGCTGGCGCGCGGGATCAGGCCGGTCGCGATCTTCGACCGGTCGATCACCCGGATGTCGCGGTCGCGGCGGTAGCGGCGCATGAACGCGCCGGCCAGGCCCTGGGCCTGCGAATCCCCGATCACCAGGAT
>NZ_BANB01000389.1 GCF_000964365.1 Acidisphaera rubrifaciens HS-AP3
CGTCCGGCTCGGCGCCGTGCGTCTGCTGGACAACATCCCGCTCGACCCCGCCTGACCGCGGCCGGCCGGCCCCGGCTCAGTCGGCGGCTTCCTGCCGGTCGCCGCTCCCGGGCGGGCTGTCGGCCTGCAGCGGAATTACCAGGACATAGCGCGTCCCGTTCTGTTCCGTGACCTCGAGCGTGGCGCCGATCTGTCGCGCGAAGCCGCGTATGAGCTGGATGCCGAGCCCGTCGCGCGTGCCGGTATCGGTCTCCGCCGGCCCGTCGGGCAGGCCGATGCCGTCGTCCTCCACCACCAGGCGGGCCCGCCCCTCCGCCGGCTCGGTCGTCAGGATGACGCTCACGTGGCCGCGGCGCGGACGGGGGAAGGCGTATTTGAGGGCGTTGCTGACGGTCTCCGTCACGATCAGCGCCAGCGGCACGGCCTGATCGCTCGACATCTCCAGTTCCGACGCCTCGATGGACACGGTGATCCGGTCGCCCTCCGTCTCGCCCATCGCCTCGAATAGCTGGCTGCACAGCTCGGTGAGGAAGCTGCGCATGTTGATCCGCTGCAGGTCGCCCTGGAGGTAGAGATGGCGGTGCAGCGTCGCGAGGGCGCGGACGCGGTTGCGCGCGGACAGGAACTCGGCCCGCGCCTCCGGCTGGCGGATGCGTCCGGCCTGCAGGTTGAGCAGGCTGGCGACGATCTGCAGGTTGTTCTTCACGCGGTGGTGGATTTCCTGCATCAGCAGGTCACGCTCGCCCAGTGCCGCGCGGACCTGTGCCTCGCGCTCGGCGAGCCGCCCGGTCGCATCGCGGAAGGCGAGCGACAGCTCCACCACCTCGGTCGGCGTGCCGGGCGGCATGGCAGGCACGAACGCCCCGCCGCCGCGCCAGCGCCGCACGGCC
>NZ_BANB01000388.1 GCF_000964365.1 Acidisphaera rubrifaciens HS-AP3
GAGGCGTCCTTCAAGGGACAGCTGGCGCGGGCACCTCGGCGTCGCGATCGAGGCGTTCGGGCCGGGGGCGTTGCTGGTGCGCGCGCTACCGGCGCTGCTCGGCACGCCCGATCCGGCGCCGCTGCTGCGCGACCTCGCCGACGAACTCGCCGAGATGGGGGAGGCGACGGCGCTGGACGCGCGCCTCGACGCGGCGATCGCCCGCCTCGCCTGTCACGGCTCCATCCGCGCTGGGCGGCGGCTGGCGCGCGAGGAGATGGATGCCCTGCTGCGCCAGATGGAGGCGACGCCGCGCGCCGCCACGTGCAGCCACGGAAGGCCGACTTTCCTGCGCCTGTCGCGCGCCGAGATCGAACGGCTGTTCGGGCGCGGATAGGGTTGCGGGCCGGACCGGGATCGTTTCATTCGGACGGCACAGATTGTCCGTAACGACGGGTATCGCCCAGATGAACGAAAGCAACGTCGTACCCGTGCTGTCCGTGGTGGTGCCCACCTACAACGAACAGGCCGTCCTGGCGGAGTTTCACGGCCGCCTCGCGCGCGTCATGACCGCGCTCGGCGCGACGTGGGAGGTGATCTATGTCGACGACGGCAGCCGCGACGCGACGCCCGCGCTGCTGCGCGCGCTGCGGGCGGCGGATACGCATGTCGCGGTGGTCAGCCTGTCGCGCAACTTCGGCAAGGAGGCGGCGACCACCGCCGGGCTCGATCACGCGCACGGCGATGCCGTGATCGTTATCGACTGCGACCTGCAGGACCCGCCGGAGGTGATCCCCGACCTTGTCGCCGCATGGCGGCGCGGGGTGGACATGGTCTATGCGACGCGCCGCGAGCGGCAGGGCGAGACATGGCTGAAAAAGGCCACGGCCGCGCTGTTCTACCGCCTCATCAACCGCGTGGCGCAGGTCGAGGTGCCGCCCGATACCGGCGATTTCCGGCTGATGAGCCGGCGCGTCGCCGACGCCGTGCGGGCGCTGCGCGAGCATAACCGCTTCATGAAGGGGATCTTCGCCTGGGTCGGCTTTCCCAGCGAATCCGTGCTGTACGACCGCGCGGGCCGGCACGCGGGCATCAGCAAATGGGGCTGGTGGAAGCTGTGGAACCTCGCGCTGGAGGGGCTGACCAGCAACACCGTGATGCCGCTGAAGATCGCGACCTATCTCGGGCTGATCGTCGCCGGCTTCGCGACGTTCTATCTGGCGGAGGTGCTGCTGCGCACGCTGCTGTTCGGCAATCCGGTCGCCGGCTACCCGAGCCTGATGGTGGTGGTGCTGTTCCTCGGCGGCGCGCAGCTCATCATCCTCGGCGTGATGGGCGAATACCTCAGCCGCATCTTCACCGAGACGAAGCGCCGGCCGATCTACCTCGTCGAGAACTACGCGCCGCCCCGCCCGGCGGACGCGAACGGGAGCCCCGCGCCATGAAGCCCATCGCCTGCCTGTTGCTCGCCGGCCTGCTCGCCGGCGCCGTCCCCGCCCCCGCATGGGCGGAAGGGCCGGGCCGCTATGACGTGAGCGGCGCCAATCCCGGCGGCCGCGGCCCCTACAAGGGCGAGGCGCAGCTGTCGCAGACCGGCCGCGAGACGTGGCGCATGACGTGGAAGATCGGCAATGAAACCTTCGACGGCTTCGGCGTGGGCGACGCGAAATCCTTCGCCGTCACCTTCGCGTCGGGTCGCGCGCAGGGGATCGCGCTGTACACCGCGCAGCCGGACGGAAGCTACAAGGGCGTGTGGGCCGGAGCGACGGACCCCGAGGCGGGCACGGAGACGCTGACGCCCGCGCATTGACGCCGCCGCGGGCAGCCCCGCGACGACAAACGGGCGGCGTCGCCGCCGCCCGCTGCCGCGCGTATCGCCGAAGCATGTCCCCCGCGGAGCGGTCCCCGGGGGAGAAGCTCACGGCGCGAGGGTGGGCGGCAGGCTGACCTGCCCGCCGCCGCGCAGACCGGCGAGACGGCCGTCAAGCCCGACCTTCAGCATGTCGCGGTTCGGCTGGCAGCTCCAGCTCGACGCGACGTTGACGTTCACGCCGGTCAGGCTCGCCTGCGTCGGGAACGGACACAGCGGCATGGTCCGGTCCGGCGCGCCGGCGGTCGGGTTGTTGTTGGGATAATGCGCCGCCTCGATGCTGGCCGGCGGCTGGTTGTGCTCGACCCAGGCTTCGAGCGGGGAGAGCGTGTCGAAGAAATTCGGCCCGACACCGCCGCCGCAATGCTGCATGCCCGGCACCATGAACAGGCGCATCTGCTTCTGCAGCCGGTCATATCCGCCCGGCACCAGACGGGCGAGCTGCTCGTACAGCACGAAGTCGCGGAACGGCGGCAGCGCCGGATCGCTGAGGCCGTGGTACCAGATCATCTTGCGCCCCTGATCGAGGAACGCCTGGTAGTCGAACGGCGAGCCGGCATCCGCCGCCGCCGTGCGCTGGTCGAATTGCCGCAGCACCGCCGTCGTCACCACGCCGTCCGTCGTGACGGGATAGGAGAAGACGTCATAGCTCGGGTCGCGGGCGATGATGTCCTGGATGATGTGGTCGACGAACTGGAAGCCGTACGGCGCCGGGCTGAACCCGTCATTGCCCCATGGCTCCGCCGTCCCAGGCGCGGTCGGCAGCGTGGTGCCGACGGTCCACGCATCCATGCCGCCATTCGACAGGTTGGTGATGCTGAAGCCCGGATAGACCAGGTCGCCGTCCTGATCGCGCAGCGCGCCGATATAGCTCGACAGGAACGCCGCCTGATCCTCGCTGAGACAGTTGGTCGTCGCCCCGTTCTTGCACACGAGCTGCTCGGGCCGGACGTGGCAGGCGGCGGGGTTCTGGATCAGCCCGTCGGTCGTCCCGTCCGCGGCGTCGCAGGCGGCGTTCACCGCGGCGTCGATCGCCGGCAGCATCGAGGCGGGAAGATAGCTCGTGTCGCTCGCGAACAGCGCCTTCGCCGCCTTGGCGCCGCCGATAATGGTGCGCAGGTCGAGGAACGGCGCACCGGAGATGATGCCGTCATAATCCTGCGGGAAGCGCGAGGCCTCCACCATCGCCTGCCGCCCGCCGTTGGAGCAGCCGTCGAAATAGGCGTAGCTGATGCTGCCGCCGTAATAGGTCTGCACCAGCTGCTTGGCGGCGACCGTCACCTCGTGCGTGGCGCGGTAATAATAGTCGACCAGCGCCGGCCGGTTGGGCGCGCCGTTGCCGAGCAGCGACCAGCTCGCGTCGGTGTTGCCGGCCTGATGCCCCTCGTCGGTGATGGCCGTCGCATAGCCCCTCGGCAGCGCCTCCTTGAGGTCCACCGGATTGGCGGAGAAGTCCGCATAGGTGCTGCCGGCGAGGCCGCCCACGCCGAAGAACAGGAACTTGCCGTTCCAGTTGGCGGGAAGCTGGATCTCGAACGCCGCGGCGCCGGGGGGCGCGTCCTCGCCGCTGGTGGCGAGGCTGCCCTTCACGTCGCAATAGGCGGGCGTGCCGCCGGCGGCGGCGACGCTCGTCGCGGACTGGATCGTCATGCCGTCGATCAGCCCGCTCAGCGCGCCCATGCTGCATGTCAGGCCCTGGGTGGATGCGTCGGCCTGCGCCGTCCCGGTCCCCAGCCACAGCCCGGCGCTCATGGCGCAGGACGCGACCAACGCCGCGCGGGTCCGCGCGCGGACCCTCGTTCCTCTGTGTATCACCACCGTTTCCTCGCCCTTTTTGTGGCCGGTTCATGACCGGCGCATAACGGTGCTTTCATATGGCGCGTCAGGGCAAGCGTTTCTGCGCGTCCCGCGGATGGACGCCGCGCGCGATCCCACTATCGTGACCGGATGGACGCACAGGCATCGACCGGCACGCCGGGCCGCGGCGGCGGGGCGCGGATCGCGGTGATCGGCGGCGGCCTGTGCGGCGCCGCCTTCGCCCTGCATCTGCTGCGCGATCATCCGCGCCTCGCGGCGGAGGTCGCGGTGATCGAGCCGCGCGACCGTCTTGGAGCCGGCCTCGCCTATTCGACCGACGAGACGACCTATCGCATCAACGTCGCCTCCAACCGGATGCTGGTGATGCCGGAGGACGAGACGCATTTCGACCGCTGGCTGCGCGCCCGCGACGAGGCGGCGCGCGATCCGGCGGCGCTGCTCGACGACGGGCGGCTATACCCGGCGCGCGCCGTCTTCGGCGTCTATTTCGACGAGCTGGTGCGCGCCGCCGCCGCCGCGGTGACGGACGGGCCGCGCCTC
>NZ_BANB01000387.1 GCF_000964365.1 Acidisphaera rubrifaciens HS-AP3
CGCGGCGTCGGGCGGGGGTGTGGTAGTGGTGGGGGTAGCCTTGGGCATCGGGGTTCTCCGTGCTCGGGGTTAGGCCGGGTGGCGTGTTCCAGCACACCGCCCGGCCGCTAAAGGCTATATGGCCTATATACTGATGGTCAATACAGCCTCTATGGGGCATATCGGAAATATGCCGAACCCGCCGACGTTCACAGTCAAGAAGCTGATCGCGCTTACGCCAGAAATGGCGCAGCAGGTGTCAACCTATCGGTTTGATCACCGCATCGCATCTGAGGCCGAAGCCATCCGCCGCCTGATCGAGGCCGGGCTACGGGCCGAAGGCGAGGCGCGGGACGAGGGGCGGCGATAACCGCCTCAGATTTGAGGGCGTTGCCCTTGGGCAGCCCACACTAAACCATTGAAAAAGAGGCACGCCATCCCGCGCTGCATCGCCGGTCAGTGATCGAGTTCTCCACTCGTTCCGGTTCCATGGCCTGATATGCCTTTGCTAAGGTCCGGCCGTGCTGCAACCTTGGGCGGGGCGTGTGTGGTGACCGGCTCGGTTCTGCTTGCCCATGACGACGGCGACTTTCGCGATCGAGCGGCGGCCGTCCTTGCATCTGCGGGCTTCGCGGTGACGGCCGTATCCGGCTCGATGGCAGCCCTGGAGCTTATCGAGGCCGAACCCGCCGGCGCCTTCGATGTCCTGGTGACGCGGATGCAGTTTGGCGTTCGTTCCCCCAACGGCCTATCGCTCGCCCTCATGGCACGCCAACGCGACCCGCATTTGCGTGTCGTGTTCACAAGCACACCGGAAAATGCCGGCTTCGCCGACGCGGGGGCGGTGGTGGTCAGTCCGATCGACATGGGTGAACTACTAAGACAGGTCGGCTTGGCGGCCCGGGCGTCAAAAGCATCCCGCGAAAGCGAGCCGCAGGTACCGCCTCCGGCTAGGCAGCCGCCCGACCGAAGCGGGGCCGAGGGCTGACGCACCCCCTCCCGTTCTTGCTCCGTTCCCACCACGCGGCTACCGTCCGGGTATGCCCGACGATCCGAAGCTCACCCCTGCCACGTCCGCCGAGATCGCCGCGAGCCTTGCCTTCGCCCTCCGCTATGACGGTCGGCGGCAACACCGCCGGGCTGACGCGCTGATGGCCGAGATCGTGGCGGACCATCTGGTCAAGCACCTGGAGCGGTCGGGCTTCGTGCTGATGAAGCGGCCGGTCGATTATCGGGCGCCGGATTTTTATGGGCGCCAATCTGACCAATAGCGGCCATCCGGCGCCATCCCTGTCCACGCCCATTTATTGGCCATTTGTTGGACAGCTAGGCGCCGATATCCGGCTAACCCATTGATGTATTTGGCGTCCCGTAGGGGATTCGAACCCCTGTTACCGCCGTGAGAGGGCGGTGTCCTGGGCCTCTAGACGAACGGGACGAGGCGGGGCGTTGCTAGGGCAGACCGGCGCGCAGATCAAGTGCGGGTGCGGGGCGCGGGCGGTGGGGATGCCGGGCGGCGGTCGGTGCGGCAGGCGTCGGA
>NZ_BANB01000386.1 GCF_000964365.1 Acidisphaera rubrifaciens HS-AP3
GCGCGATCTATCTCGACGGCGGCCTCGACCCCGCCCGCCGCTTCGTCCGCGCCGCCTGGGCCGCCCGCATCGAGGCCGCCGGCGCGCCGCCCAAGGACCCGAAGACCGAACTCCAGGAATACACGCTCGGCCGCGGCTGGGGCCTGCCCGCCTATGCGCTGCTCGGCAGCGAGGGACCGGCCCACGCGCCCTGCTTCCGCGTCGGCGTCACCCTGCCCGGCGCCGCGTCCCACGCGGCGGAGGCGGGGCTCGCCGGCAGCGGCAGCGGCGTCAGCAAGCGCGCCGCCGAACGCGCCGCCGCGCTGGACCTGCTCACGCGCCTCGGCGCCGCGCGGCTCCCCGCGTGACCGGCCCCGAGGGCGTATCCGCATGACCGAACCCACCACTCCCACGCGCTGCGGCTACGCCGCCATCGTCGGCGCGCCGAATGCCGGCAAGTCGACGCTGCTCAACCGGCTGACCGGCGCGAAACTCTCGATCGTCACGCCGAAGGCCCAGACGACCCGCTTCCGCGTCCTCGGCATCCTGATGCGCGAGGCGACGCAGATCCTGCTGGTCGATACCCCCGGCATCTTCCGCCCCCGCCGCCGGCTCGACCGCGCCATGGTCGATGCCGCCTGGACCGGGGTGCAGGACGCCGACATCACCCTGCTGGTGGTCGACGCGAAGGCCGGGGCGACCGATGCCGTGCGCGCGATCGCCGAGCGTCTGGCGAAGGAGCGGCGCCGCATCTGGCTGGTGCTCAACAAGATCGATCTCGTGCCGCGCGGCCGGCTGCTGCCGCTCACCGCCGAGCTGGCGGCGATCGCGCCGTCCGAACACACCTGGATGATCAGCGCCGGGCAGGGCGACGGGCTCGACGAACTCACCACCGCACTCGCCCGCGCGATGCCGGAGGGGCCGCATCTCTATCCGGACGACGACCTGACGGACCTGCCGGACCGGCTGCTCGCGGCGGAACTGGTGCGCGAGCAGATCTTCCTCCAGACGCACGAGGAAGTGCCCTATGCCGCGACCGTGGAGACCGAGAGCTGGCGGGAACGCCCCGACGGTAGCGTGCGGGTGGAGGCGACGATCTACGTCGCCCGCGCCGGCCACAAGGCGATCCTGATCGGCGAGCGCGGCGCGCGCATCCGCGAGATCGGCGCCCGCGCCCGCGCCGCCCTCGCGGCGCTGATCGAACGCCCCGTGCACCTGTTCCTCAACGTCAAGGAACGTCCCGGCTGGGACGAGGAGCGGGCGCGGCTGCGCGCGATCGGCCTCGATGATCCGCCGGCCGGCTAGGGACGCAGGCGGGCGTCCGCCGCATGGACTGGGAAGCGCCGGCGATCGTGCTCGACGCCCGCCCCTATGGCGAGGGCGACGCGGTCGCGACCGTCTTCACCGCCGAACACGGCGCCCATCGCGGCCTCGCGCGCGGGGCGCAGTCGCGCGCCCGTGCCGCCACCTGGCAGCCGGGCAACCTGATCCAGGCACGCTGGGTCGCCCGCCTCGCCGACCAGCTCGGCAGCCTGAGCGGCGAGCTGGTCCACGCGGCGGCGGCACTGGCGATGGACGATGCCCTCCGCCTCGCCATCCTCTCCGCCGCCTGCGCCGTCACCGCCGGCGCCCTGCCGGAACGCGAGGCGCATCCGCGCGTGTTCGACGCGCTGCTGCACCTGATCGCGCATCTGCCGGGGGCGGAGGACGCGCCGGGTGCCTATGTCCGCTGGGAGCTGCTGCTGCTCGCCGATCTGGGCTATGGCCTCGATCTCTCCCGCTGCGCCGTGACCGGGGCCGCGGAGGGGCTGGCCTTCGTCTCGCCGCGCACCGGCCGCGCCGTGGCCGAGGCGGCGGCGGGGGTCTGGCGGGAACGGCTGCTGCCGCTGCCCGGCTTCCTCCGCGGCAACGGGCCGCCGTCCGACGCCGCCGCGTGGCGCGACGGGCTGCGCCTGACCGGGCATTTCCTGGCGCGCGACGCATTCGGCAGCCGCCACCTGCCGCTGCCCAACGCGCGCCTGCTGCTGTACGACCGCGCCGAGAGAGACGCGCGCCCGGAGTCGGCGCGCCTGGAGTCGCCTGATGCCTGATGACCTTGCCGGACATATCGAGGACACGCCGCTCGCGCAGGCGCTGAGCGAGCGGTACCTTGCCTATGCGCTCTCGACGATCATGTCGCGCTCGCTGCCCGACGTGCGCGACGGGCTGAAGCCGGTGCACCGCCGGCTGATCTACGCCATGCACCTGCTGCGCCTCGATCCGACCGCCGGGTTCAAGAAATGCGCCCGCGTGGTCGGTGACGTGATCGGCCGCTTCCATCCGCACGGCGACGCCTCGGTCTACGAGGCGCTGGTGCGCCTCGCGCAGGATTTCGCCGCCCGCTACCCGCTGGTCGAGGGCCAGGGCAATTTCGGCAACATCGACGGCGATAACGCCGCGGCGATGCGCTACACCGAGGCGCGGCTGACCGAGGTCGCGCGCGCGATGCTGGCGGGCATCGACGAGGATGCGGTCGATTTCCGCCCCAACTACGACGGCGAGGAAAGCGAGCCGGTCGTCCTGCCCGGCGCGTTTCCCAACCTGCTCGCCAACGGCGCGACCGGCATCGCCGTCGGCATGGCGACCAGCATCCCGCCGCACAACGCGGGCGAGGTCTGCGCCGCCGCCCTGCATCTGATCGCCCATCCGGACGCGACCACCGCCGATCTGCTCGCGCACCTGCCCGGCCCCGATTTCCCGACCGGCGGCATCATCGTCGACGACAAGGAGTCGATGATCGCCGCCTATGAGACGGGGCGCGGCGGCTTTCGCGTGCGCGCGCGCTGGGAGATCGAGCGCGGCAAGGGCGGCGCGTGGCAGATCGTCGTCACCGAAATCCCCTATCAGGTGCAGAAGGCGCGGCTGATCGAACAGGTCGCGCAGCTGATGGAGGAGAAGAAGCTGCCGCTGCTCGGCGACATACGCGACGAAAGCACCGAGCGCGTGCGGCTGGTGATCGAGCCGAAGACCCGCTCCGTCGAGCCCGACGTGCTGATGGAGATGCTGTTCCGCGCGACCGCGCTGGAAAGCCGCTTCAGCCTCAACATGAACGTGCTCGACCGCACCCGCACGCCGATGGTCATGAAGCTCGGCGACGTGCTGCGCGCCTGGCTCGATCACCGGCAGGAGGTGCTGGTCCGCCGCTCGCGCCACCGCCTCGCCGCGATCGAGCGGCGGCTGGAAGTGCTGGAGGGCTATCTCGCCGTCTACCTCAACCTCGACGAGGTGATCCGCATCATCCGCGAGGAGGACGAGCCGAAGGCACGGCTGCGCGAGCGCTTCTCCCTGTCGGACGTGCAGGCGGAGGCGATCCTCAACATGCGCCTGCGCAGCCTGCGCCGGCTGGAGGAGATGGAGATCCGCCGCGAGCACAAGTCGCTGACCAGGGAGCGGAAGGAACTCGCGGCCCTGCTCGCCGATTCCGCGAAGCAGTGGACGCGCATCGGCGAGGAGATCGCCGACATCCGCGCCCGCTTCGGCGACAACCCGCTCGGCGCCCGCCGCACCGGCTTCGCCGCCCCCCCGGCGGCGGTGGAGATCGCCGCCGACATCCTGATCGAGCGCGAGCCGATCACCGTCATCCTGTCGGAAAAGGGCTGGATACGCGCGCTGCGCGGCCATCTCGCGCCGGATGCGGAGCTGAAGTTCAAGGACGGCGACAAGTTGCGCCTGATGCTGCCGTGCCAGACCACCGACCGGCTCTGCCTGTTCGCCACCAACGGCCGCGCCTACACGCTGCGCGCGGGCGACCTGCCGCGCGGACGCGGCGACGGCCAGCCGATCCGACTGCTGGCGGAGATGACCAACGCCGACGAGGTCGTGACCCTGTTCCTGCCGCAGGAGGGCACGCGCTACCTCGTCGCCGGCACCGGCGGCCGCGGCTTCCTCGTTCCCGCCGCCGAACTCGCGTCCGAGCGGCGCGCCGGCAAGACCGTGCTGGTGCTCAAGCCGGGGGAGGAAGCGCTGTTCTGCATCCCGGCCGAGGGCGACCACGTCGCGGTGATCGGCGATAACCGCAAGCTGTTGGTCTTTCCGCTCGACCAGCTGCCGGAAATGGCGCGCGGCACCGGCGTGCTGCTGCAGAAATACAAGGACGGCGGCCTGCGCGACGCGCGCGTGTTCACCCTCGCCGACGGCCTGACCTGGAAGCTCGGCGAGCGGACGCGGACCGAGACGAACCTCCGCGACTGGCTCGGCGAACGCGCCCAGACCGGCCGCCTGCCGCCGAGCGGCTTTCCGAAGTCGGGGCGGTTCAGCTAGCGGCCGGCCGACAAATCGACGTCCGGACCAGCATGAGGCTAGGCGCCGGCCCTGCGCCGGATCATCCGCTCTTCGTCCCCTTTACGGGCGCCTCGTGGCGTTCGTCCGCCGCCACCCGCTGGAACGCGGCCTGTAGACGAGCGATGACGCTTTCGCGTCCCTCGGGCAGCGGCGTTTCGAGGTGGATATGGCGCAACTCGTCCGCGAAGGCGCTCCAGAGGGGCGGGCCGCCCTCTTCCATCACCTGCTGACGGATCGCCAGCTGCGGCGAGGTCGGCAGATGCCGACGGCCCCAGGCGCCCAGTTGCACCAGAACGGGCACCAGCTCGATCGCCTTTTCGGTCAGGCTGTAGATCCCCTTCTGCCGGTGGGCGGGATCGTCGCTGCGCGAGAGCAGCCCCGCCTCGACGAGCCGCTTCAACCGCGCGGCCAGAATGTTGGAGGCGATTCCCTCCTCTGAGCGCGTCAGCAGCTCGCGGAAGTGCCGGCGGTTCCCGAACATGATGTCGCGGATAACGATGAGACTCCACCGGTCGCCGAGAACCTCGAGCGCAAGGTTGATGGGGCAGCCGGAGCGTTGTTCGACCATTACTGATTGCAATATGAAATCAGTCCGGTAAAACGCAACTGGTTGCAGTTCACAATCGGACGGAGGCCCCTATGGGCAAGGTGCGCGTAGCGGGTTTCGGGGTGTCCATCGACGGCTTCGGGGCCGGTCCGGACCAGAGCCTGGAGCATCCGCTGGGCAAGCGGGGCCACGAGTTGATGAAGTGGTTCTTCCCGACCCGGGCCTTTCGATCGATGACCGGCCAGGACGGCGGGACGGAGGATCGCTTCGCCGGCGCCTCGATGACAGGCTTCGGCGCCTTCATTCTCGGGCGCAATATGTTCGGGCCGGCCGGCGACGATTGGGGCGGTCCCGACTGGAAGGGCTGGTGGGGCGACAATCCGCCGTACCACGCGCCGACCTTCATCCTCACCCACCACCCAAGGGCGCCCATCGTGATGGAGGGTGGGACGACCTTCCATTTCGTCACCGGCGGGATCGAGGCGGCGCTGGCCCAGGCCAAGGCCGCCGCGGGCGACCTGGACGTGAAGATCGGCGGCGGCGTTTCGACGGTCCGCCAGTACCTGCTCGCAGGCGCGATCGACGAGCTACATCTGGCGCTGTCGCCCGTCGTTCTGGGCCGTGGCGAACCCCTGTTCGCGGGTATTGACCTGCCAGGCCTTGGCTATCGGGTGACGGAGGCGGTCCCAACGGAACTGGCGACCCATCTGGTGCTGACGCGCTGACCGTCGGGAGCGGGGCGGCCGCCTCGGCCGTTTGAGGCCGTTCTCGGACGTGGCACCCGTCACGCAGCGCATGGCAGCCGTCGAATTTTTGGGTCAGGCGCGACCCCTCGGGGGCGGCCCGACCGGCGCAATGGTGCGCTGCCTATTCCGGACTACGGCGATCGGAACGCCAGTTACGCGTTGGTCCATCTATGGTTTTTCCAGCCTGACCCTCTCCCCCGGTGCCTCGCGGTGCCGGATTTTCCTGCACGCGCGCCGTATTCCGAAAGCGCGTATGCGTACCAGTTTTTTGGCTCGTCCGTTGCATCCGCAACTCGGCCGCCGGCGTAATGCTGCGGTGCAATATGGAGCCGCCGAATGTGCAGTTTCGACACGACGCTGCGCGCCCTGAACGCCGACTGGCATGTTGAGGATGGCTTGCTGTCCGCCCGCATCCCGCAGCCGCGCGGCGGTGAAGTCCGGGTGGTGGTGGAAGCGATGCCCGACGAAGGCTGGGACTGGGTGGTCTGGCGCGTCGGCGGTGGCCGCTTGGGCGTCTGGCACGGCGTCTGCGCCCTCCGCCCGGACGCCATGCTGGCGGCCGAGAAGACCGCCCGGCTGCTGCGACTCGCGCCGAACGCGATGATGCGTGACGCCGATACATTGGCCGCTTCCGCATAGGCCCTGGTCCTCCGCGCACCAGGGATGGCGGTCGTCATGGACACGGGATGGGCAGGGACGACTTTGCTGGCGCCCCGCCGTGCTGCACCCTCGGGGGCGGGAGTGCCTGGCGACCCGGTCAGGCAACCCGCAGGCTGCGTATCCACGGAGGGACCCGATGCGGCTTCTGTTCGCCACGGCGTTGTTGACGGCGGCGGCTTGCGGCGCTGCCGGGGCCGCGACCCCGCTGACCCGCCTGGATGATCCGAAAGTGATGGGCAGGCCGGTCGACCACTGCGCCGACATCGACGCATCGAATGACTGCTCGGCCCGCGGCGAAGCCAAGGCGGCTCAAAAGGCCTGCATCGCCAACGGGTTCGCCGATCAGGGCGGTTCGCATTGGCGGCCCGCCTCGGGCACCGCCATGCATTGGATCACGGAATACGACATGCACGCGGGCGAGGTCGGCGGCCGGTGGGTCGCGCAATCCACCGGCGGTACGTTCGACTGGATCGCCTGCACGAAATAGCGCCGGGCCGGGGGCAGCGAGCCCCCCGCGCGGCGAGGCTGCCGCCCATCGCCAGGGAGCGCCTGGCCGGCGGGCGGTCAGTCCTCCAGTTCGCCGATATGCTTCTGGCTGTAGAGCTGGATGCCCACCTGGCTGATCAGTTCGAGCTGGGTTTCGAGGAAGTCGATATGCTCCTCCTCGTCGCCCGCGATCTCCTCGAAGACGTTCTTCGAGACGCGGTCGTTGATCGACGCGCAATAGGCCGCGGCCTCCAGATACAGCGCGCGGGCGTCGATCTCGGCGGCGAGGTCGGCGCGCAGGATCTCCTCCACCGTCTGCCCGATGCGCAGCGGGTCGAGCGCCTGCATGTTGGGAAAGCCCTCGAGGAACAGGATGCGCGCGACCAGCCGGTCGGCGTGCTGCATCTCCTCGATCGATTCCGCCCGCCACTTCTTGGCAAGCTCCTTGTAGCCCCAGTTGTCCAGCACCCGGTAATGCAGCCAGTACTGGTTCACCGCCGTCAGCTCGTGACGCAGACTGCGGTTGAAATACTCGATGACCTTGGCGTCGCCGCGCATCGGCGTGGTTCCCCGTTCCGGTTCAGGCGGCGGCCGACTCGGCGGTCGCGGGCCGGTGGGAATCCGCCTCGCGCATCATGCCCTGGATGGTCGCGGCACAGCAGCCGCATTGCGGCCGGCAGCCGAGCTGGCGGTAGACCTCCACCACCCGCGCAGGTGCATGCGGGCCGGCGAGCGCCGCGCGGATCGCCGTATCGGTCAGCACGTTGCACGAACAGACGATCATCGACGCACCCGCACACCTCGCACGCCAGCAGGCTGCCGCACCGGCGGCCCCTGCCGTAGGAAGCGCTTCACCGCGCCGCCGCCCTGATCATCGTGGCGGGGCGGGCGCTCCGCAATAGCCAATGCGAATTATTCGCAGATTCGCCGGGCAGCCGTGCGGCCCCGTCAGGGCCGCGCCGGCCCCGACCTGGGGCTCGCCCCTAATGCCGATGTCCGTGGTCGTGGCCATGCCCATGGTCCAGTTCTTCCTCCAGGAACGCCGCGAAGGCCGCCGCCGATTCCGCCGGCCGTTCCAGGGTCGGCAGGTGGCCGCAGCCGGGCAGGGCGAAGAAATGCGCGTGCGGCATCTCGTCGGCGAGCGCCCGCCCGATCGCGGGCGGGGTGACCGCGTCCGCGCCGCCCCAGAACACCAGCGTCGGCACGTGCAGGCCGCCCACCCGCGCCATCAGGTCCTCGCGGTCGCGCATCGCCGCCGCCTGCGCTGCGCCGGCCGGGGCGCCGACCCGTGCCGCC
>NZ_BANB01000385.1 GCF_000964365.1 Acidisphaera rubrifaciens HS-AP3
CCGGCCCGTGCCGCACCGGCATCGGCTCGCCGGTCAGGGTGGATTCGTCGACGACGGCGGTTCCGGCATCGACCATCCCGTCCACCGGCACCGTCTCGCCCGCGCGCACCAGCAGCCGGTCGCCCGGAACGATCCGCTTCAGCGGCACGATTTCGATGCGGCCGTCCTCGTACCGGCTGGCCGTGCGGGGCACGCGCGCCAGCAGCGCCGACATCTCCCGCCGGGCGCGCGCCGCGGCCATGTCCTCCAGCGCGCGACCGCCCGCGAGCATCACCCCGATCACGGCGGCGGTGACGTATTCCCCGAGCGCGAAGGCGCCGGCGATCGACAGCAGCGCAATGACGTCAAGGCCGACCTCGCGCCGCCAGAGACTCGCCACGCTGTCGAACGCGACGGCGGCCAGCGCCGGGACGGTGCCGGCCACCATCAGCCGGTCGTCCCAGCCCTGCAGGCCCAGCCACCGCGCCCCGAGCTCCCCGGCGAGGCCGAGCAGCGCCATGGCCAGCAGCGCGAGGTTCGCGTCGCGCGCGCGATCGGATCCCAGCATCGATGAGAGCCCCCACCCCCGGGCCGCACCGGCCGGCCGGGCAGCCACAGCATCACGGCGACGGCACCCGCGGCATGACCTCGATCAAATCCCGCGCGGCGCCGACCGTGCAGTCTGTCGGCGATGCCGGATCGCCCGCCCAACGCAGCGGACCGCGTGATGAAAATCGATTTCAGATTCGCGCCGAGTGGATTGAAAAACCGAAGACGCGGCCAAATCCCGTTCGTATGGTCACGCTTGGACGCGGTATGGCGGTGCGACATGCTTGGAGAGGCTGATGCAGCCGCCATCGGCCGCGCGGCACAGGCGGTGCGACCTGCCGCCCGCTCGGGACCCGGCACGGCGGAACGCCCGTTCACCGGGCGGACCGTGGTGATCCAGCCGCTGCCCGGCATCGGCGACATGGCATGGCATCTGGCGCATCTGCACGCCCTGGCCGAACAGGCACCGTCCGGCCGGATCACCGTGGTGGCGAAGCCGTCGTCGCAGGCGGCCGATCTGCTGGGCGGCGAAGCCTGGGTCGAAGATATCATCACACTGCGGCGGCGACCGCGCGCCGGCGCGGGACGCGAGGGCGACGGTCTGTTGCGGCTGATCGGCGCGCTGCGCCGGCGCGATTTCGGGACCGGCGTGGTGCTGCATCACAGCACCACGCTGGCCTGTGCGCTGCAACTCGCCGCGATCCCGAACCGCTTCGGCTACGGCTTCACGCATCAGCGCGTCTGCCTCAACCGCCCGCCCTTCCTGCCCGAGACCTGCCGCCCGCTGGACCCCGTGTCCAAGGCGGACGCCTATATCGCCGCCCTCGGCCTGCCCGCCGGCGAGCCCCTGCCGTTCCTGCGGCCGAGCGCGTCGGCCCGGGCCGAGGTGGCGGGGCGCCTCGCCGGCCAGGGCGGCCCGTATGTCGTGCTCGGCGTCGGCAGTTCCGAGGCGTACAAGCAATGGGGCGAGGCGCAGTTCGCGCAGCTGTGCGACGCGCTGCAGGGGGCCGGCTGGCCGCTCGTGGTCATGCTCGGCGGTGCGGCCGAGGCCGAGATGATCGGGCGGCTGACGCGGCGCAGTCCCGTCGCGTTTCCGGCCGTCGGCTGGCGGCTCGGCGAGGTGGCGGCGCTGATACAGGGCGCCGCCTATTACGTCGGCAACGATACAGCGACGCTCAACCTCGCGGCGATGGCGGGAAGCCGCGCCTATGGCCTGTTCGGGGCGACGACGCCGCTGCGGCTCGGCCCGTGGCTGCGCCCCGTCTATCCGGCGGACGGACCGCCGCGCCGTACGGATGGGATGGAGCGCATCAGCGTGGCCGCCGTCCTCGCCGCGATCGTGCGCGACCGCGGCGGCCTCGGTCACTGACGCGCGGCGGCGTCAGTGTTGGAGGCTATGGCTGCGGACGGGGCGTCGTCGCGACGCTCGGCGGCAGGTCGGGATAAGTCACCTTCGGCATGTCGCCGGTCAGGCTGTCGAGGAAGGCGGTGATCCGGGTGACCTCCGGGTCCTGCAGGCGGATGCCCAACTGGCTGGACCCCATCACCGCCACCGCCTGACGCAGATCCCACGAGGCGCCAGTGTGAAAATACGGCGCCGTCAGCGCGATGTTGCGCAGGGTCGGCACCTTGAAGACGTATTCGTCGCTCGGCGTCTTCGTCACCATGAAACGGCCCTTGTCGTCCGGCGGCAGGAACTCCGCGCCCGGCCTCTCGACAACGCCGAACGGCGCGTACATCCCGCCACCGACATTGATACCGTTGTGGCAGGCCGCGCAGCCCTTATCCATGAAGAGCGCCAGCCCCTCCTTCTGCGGCGGCGAGAGAGCGCCCGCATCGCCCTTGAGGAACCGGTCGAAGGGAGCATTCGGCGTGATCAGCGTCGCCTCGAACACCGCGATCGCCTTGTCAACATTCGCCAAGCTGATGGGGTCGGCCTCGCCCGGAAACGCCTTCGCGAAGGCGACGCCGTAGCCGGGTATGCCCTTCAGCTGCTCGGCGACATGCTCGGTCGGGGACGCCATTTCCACCGGATTGACCATCGGGCCCCCGGCCTGCTGTTCGAGGTCCTTGGCCCGTCCGTCCCAGAACTGGGCCGTGTTGAAGACGGCGTTGAACACGGTCGGCGCGTTGCGTCCGCCGTGCTGCCAGCGATGGCCGAGGGATGTCGGCTCCGCGTCGGCGCCCCCGAGGCCAAGGTTGTGGCAGGAGTTGCAGCTGATCGCATGGCTCGCGGAAAGGCGCGGATCGAAATAGAGCTGCTTGCCCAGTTCGACCTTTTCGGGGGTGGCAGGATTGCCGGGCAGCGCGGGCGGCGTCTGCGGGATCGGCTTGAATTGCTGCTGTGCCCTGGACATCAGATCGTCCTGCGCCAGCGCCGGGGCGACATATGCGCAGCTGATGCAAAGGCTCGCGAACACAGCCCGGACAGCCATGGTACCCACCCTCACCCGAAACGGATCAGCCCGACGACCCTGCATGGCCTGCGAGCCGCGCGCCTTGATCCATCGCAATGACATTGCGATATCGGAAGGTATTTCTGCGCGGCGGGTGATCACCCGCTGGTCTGTCGGGTGAGGAGGAAGCCGGCGGCCCGGATCAGCTACATGTCATCAGCGGCTATGGTCGCGGAGCCGTCCTGAGACGCGGCTAGACGTCGAGGTTGGCGACCTTCAGGGCGTTGCCGACGATGAACTCGCGTCGCGGTTCCACGACGTCGCCCATCAGGGTCGAGAAGACCTGTGCCGCGTCCTCGGCATCGCCGATCTTGACCTGCAGGAGCGTGCGGACGGCGGGATCGAGCGTGGTCTTCCAGAGCTGATCGGGGTTCATCTCGCCGAGGCCCTTGAAGCGGTTGACCGCGAGGCCCTTGCGCCCCTGCGCCAGCAGCCGGTCGTAGAGCGAGGCCGGGCCGGCGGCGGTGGTTTCCACCGTATCGAGCTTGAGCTGCGCCGGGCTGTCGAACTTCGCCGCGAACAGGGACGTGCGCTCGGCGAGCCACCGCGCCTCCGCGCTGCGCAGCAGGGCCGCGTCGAGCTTGTGGATCTCGTGCACGCCGCGGACGGTGCGCGCGAGCACGATCTCGCCCTGATCGGGCGTCACCGTCCAGCCGCGCTCGGTCGGCGCCGAGATGGCGTTGAGCCGGGCTGCGAGGCCGGGGGCCGCCGCCTGCGCGCGCGCGACGTCGGGCGTGAGCGCGCCGGCGATCGCCGCCTGTTCCAGCAGCGGCACGATCATGCCCTGTTTCAGGCCGCGCAGCCGCGTCGCCACCTGCCGCAGCCACTCCGCCTCGGTCGCCAGCGCCGCGCCGTCCAGCACCGTGCCGTCGGCGTAGCTCAGCCGCGCATCGGCCAGCGCCTTGTCGAGCAGATACTGTTCCATCGCGCGGTCGTCCTTGAGGTAGCGCTCGTCGTTGCCGCGCTTGGCGCGATAGAGCGGCGGCTGCGCGATGTAGAGATGCCCGCGCTCGATCAGCTCCGGCATCTGGCGGAAGAAGAACGTGAGCAGGAGCGTGCGGATATGGCTGCCGTCCACGTCGGCGTCGGTCATGATGACGATGCGGTGATAGCGCAGCTTGGCGATCGAGAACCCGCCCTGTTCCGGCTCGCCGCGGCCGATGCCGGTGCCGAGGGCGGTGATCAGCGTGCCGATCTCCTGGCTGCCGAGCATGCGGTCGAAGCGCGCGCGCTCCACGTTGAGGATCTTGCCCTTGAGCGGGAGGATCGCCTGGAACTTGCGGTCGCGTCCCTGCTTGGCGGAGCCGCCGGCGCTGTCGCCCTCGACGATGAAGATCTCCGACTTCGCCGGGTCGCGTTCCTGGCAGTCCGCGAGCTTGCCCGGCAGCGTCGAGATGTCGAGCACGCCCTTGCGCCGCGTCAGCTCACGCGCCTTGCGCGCCGCCTCGCGCGCGGAGGCGGCGTCGATCACCTTCTGCATCACCAGCCGCGCCTCGCGCGGGTGCGTCTCGAACCAGTGGGCGATCGCGTCCGCCGCGACGGCGTGCACGACCGGCTGCACCTCCGACGAGACGAGCTTGTCCTTGGTCTGGCTGCTGAACTTCGGGTCCGGCACCTTGACCGACAGCACCGCCGTCAGACCCTCGCGCAGATCCTCGCCGGTGAGCTGCGGCTGGTCCTTCTTGGACATGCTTTCGGCATAACGGGAGACGACGCGCGTCAGCGCCTGACGGAAGCCCGCGAGATGCGTGCCGCCGTCGCGCTGGATGATGTTGTTGGTGAAGCACAGCATCGTCTCGTGGTACGTCTCGTTCCACGACAGCGCGAACTCCACGCGGATGCCGTTGCTCTCCTCCGCCCGCACCGACAGCGGCGGCGCGAACAGCGGGCTGCGCGCGCGGTCGAGCCATTCGACGAAGGCGACGAGGCCGCCGTCGTAGCGCATGACGGTCTCCGCGACCTCGGCATGGCGCTCGTCGCGCAGGGTGATGGCCATCCCCGAGTTGAGGAACGCAAGCTCGCGCAGCCGCCGCTCCAGGGTCGGGTAGTCGAACTCCGTGCGGGTGAAGGTCGCCGGGCTGGGCTTGAACGTCACCTCGGTGCCGTGCTGGTCGGACGGGCCGACCACGACCAGGGGCGCCTCGGCGTCGCCGTTGCGGAAGCGGATGAAATGCTCGAACCCGTCGCGCCAGATACGCACCTCCATCCATTCGGACAGGGCGTTGACCACGGCGGCGCCGACCCCGTGCAGGCCGCCGGAGACCTTATAGCTGTTCTGGTTGAACTTGCCGCCGGCGTGCAGGCGCGTCAGCACGACCTCGGCCGCGGAGACGCCTTCCTCGCTGTGGATGTCCACCGGGATGCCGCGTCCGTCGTCGCGGACGGTGACCGAGCCGTCGCCGTTCAGCACCAGCTCGCACGCGGTGGCGAAACCGGCCTGCGCCTCGTCCACCGCGTTGTCGATGATCTCGAACGCCATGTGGTGCAGGCCGGAGCCGTCATCGGTGTCGCCGATATACATGCCCGGGCGCTTGCGCACCGCGTCGAGGCCGCGCAGGACGGAGATCGACGACGCGTCATAGGCGCCGTTCTCCTCCGGCGCGGCGCCCGTCGCGGGCACGCCCTGCCCGGCGGGTCGGTGGGAGGACTCCGGGGCGGAATCGGGGATCGGCGCGGCGGGATCGGACATGCCGGCGAAAGGCTCCAGTCGGTGGGGGGACAACACTCTAGTATATAGACGCTACAGCGTTCC
>NZ_BANB01000384.1 GCF_000964365.1 Acidisphaera rubrifaciens HS-AP3
TCGCGTCGCGGACGAAGTGGCCGACATCGGCCTGGGTCACGGACTGGATGGCGGGCTGGGCCAAGGCGGCGCCGGTGGTCAGGGCCAGGGCGGCGGCGGCGGCCAGGATGGTGTTGCGGATCATGATGAAGTCCTCCGGTTGCTGGCGGGCGTCCGGAAGGGCGCCTCGTCGTTGGCGCAAGGTATGGCCCTGATCGCGGCGGCGCGGCAGCCGTGCCGTCCTCCTAAGTCTCATGCTCAATCTGTCATGAATACCCGTCCATCCGCCTGACTTATCCGCATCTTGCGGGTAATGGTGCGCGGGAAGCCTGTGGGCACCGGACGCCGTCCGGCCCGACGGCCGTGGGATCAGCCGCGCGGCACGATGCCGATGTCGCCGCCGCCGTCATAGCCGAGGTCGTAGGACCGTCCGTCCCACGCGGTCGCGCGGACCGCGGCCTCGCCGCGCGCCGTGTCCGTGGGCAGGTAGACGCGCATCGCCGCGGCGCCGTTCTCGCAGACGACGCGGCGGGTGGCGAAGGGCGCGACCGACCATTGGTCGGTGCCGGTGCCGTTGCAGCTGACACCGAAATAGACCGTCTGGCCGGTGGTGTTGTGAAACAGCACGTCGGCGCGCGCGGCTGGGGACGCGGCGGTGGCGCCGAGCGCCGCGGCGATCGCGGCTATGGCCCCGAGCCGGCGCGCGGTGAGAAAGGTCGTCATCATCCGCTCCTGTCGCTGTCTGCCCGGACCCGCCGCGGCGCTGGCCGCGGTGTCCGTCGGCCGCAGGGTGGGCGAAGACATGGCCCGGAGCACGGAAACGGTTCACAGTCCGCGCAAGCCGGCGGGCGGCGTCGGCGAGGTGCGGGCGGGGAGGGGGCGATGGACGACGTGCATCCGGCGCGTGCGGTGGTGGCGCGGTATATGGAGATGTCGGGTCGGCTGGACGCCGAGGGACTGGCGGCATGCTTCGCGCCGCAGGCCGGGCTGCACGGCCATCTCGGCGCCAAGGTGCTGTCCGCCACGGCCGAGGCGTATGTCGCCGATGTCCGCCGCCTCGCGGCCGCGCAGACATCGATGACGGCGTATCAGGCGGAGATGGTGGAGTTTGCCGCGACCGGCGGCATCGCCCGGGCGACGGTGCGGATGGACGGCTTCGCCGGACGAGGTTTCGTCGATTACCTGCACCTGATGGAGCAGGACGGTACATGGCGCATCGTCGGCAAGACGTTCACCACGCTGTGACGTCCGACGCGCGTCGATGGTGTCGCGCGAAATCGCGGCCGTCCCCCGGGGTGGGGACGGCCGCTTGTCGTTACGGCACGTCGATCCGGCGTCGGCTGATCAGGCGGAGGTGACGGTGCCGTTGACGCCGTTCGGGAAGAACAGGCCGCTGTTGCTGCCGCCGCCGTAGACGACCGCGAGCACCTGCGCCGCCGTCCGTGTCTGCGCCAGGCCGTTGTCGTCGTCGTTGACGAAGTTGAACGGGTTGCCGCGCGCGTTGGTGCCGAAATCGAGCACGTTCGACAGCGAGGAGCGCAGGCTGGCGATCTGGTTGGTCACCTGCTGGCCGCCGATCTCCGACAGGCGGGTGCGGATCATGCCGGCGTGATAGGCCTCCACCGCGCAGATCTGCGTGGCGTAGGTCACGAGGAAGTTCGACAGCAGCGCGGCGGCGCCGGCATAGGCGGTCACGCCCACGTCCTCGAAGATGAAGGCGCCGACGAGGAAGTCCGTCTCGCTCGCGAAGGGATTGAAGCTGCTGCCGAGGCCGGCGGCGCCGGCGAGCGTGTTGAAGCTGTTGACCAGATCGATCGTCGGCTCGGCGACGGCATTGGCGCCGAGGGCGGCACGCAGGAACGTCACATGCGCCAGCTCGTCATTGGCGATGCGCTGCGCCCAGTAGGCGACGGCGGTGTTCTGGAACGGCACCAGCGCCGCGCTGCCGGTCGGACCGTTGACGGTGCCGGCCGTGCCGGTGCCCGTGGTCATCGCCGCCGCGAGCCCCGATCCGGTCACCGCGCGCAGATAGTACTCCGCCTCGAGATATTCGAGGTTGAGCGCGAAGTTGAGGATGGCGAGGTCGGTCGCGGTCGGCGTGAAGGATTGCGCCGCCGCCGGCGTCGGATTCAGCGTCATGCCGCCGACACCGGCCACGCTCGCCACCGCCGCGCCGGCAACGCCTGCCGCGGCCCGACGCATCATGCGACGACGGCCGAGCCCCTGGAGCATCGCGGCGGCCGTGTCGTCATTCATCTCGCTGGAAGCCATGCGGACGTAACTCCTCGTGTTTCTGTAACAGCGGATCGCAGTTCGCGTGAGCCCGGCCATGCGCACGCGGCGTGTCACGACGCGGCCCGGCAATACCTCACGAAGGCCATACGGCGGGGAGAGCGGGCGGATGCGCCGGTTGCGGCGGAATGTGTGAATATAATGGCCGGCGCCTTACCACACCGAAACGTGGTGGCCGGAACGCCACGCAACATGCATGCGGACG
>NZ_BANB01000383.1 GCF_000964365.1 Acidisphaera rubrifaciens HS-AP3
GCCCCGCCCGCGGGCGGCGGGCCCGGCCTGGCGCCGCAGCCGGGCTGATGCCTGACCCGATCGCCCGGCCCGCCCCGTGACGACCTGGGGCGGGACGGGCTGGGCCGGGCTGCCCGCCGGCCGGCCGCTGGTCATGGGCATCCTCAACGCCACGCCCGACAGCTTCAGCGACGGCGGCGAGCGGCTCGATCCCGGCGCCGCCATCGCGGCCGGGATGAGGATGGCCGAGGAGGGAGCGGACATCCTGGACATCGGCGGGGAAAGCACCCGCCCCGGCGCCGCTTCGGTTGATCCGGCCGAGGAAATGCGGCGGGTCCTGCCGGTCATCCGCGGCCTTGCCGCCCAGGGCTGCCCGATCTCGATCGACACCCGCAACGCGGCGACGATGCGCGCAGCCCTCGATGCCGGCGCGGCGATCGTCAACGACGTCTCCGCCCTTGCCCATGACCCCGCCGCGGCGGCCGTCGTCGCGGACGCGGGCTGCCCGGTGGTGCTGATGCACATGCGTGGCACCCCGGCGACGATGGAGGCGCACGCCCAGTACGACGACGTCGCGGCGGACGTGACGCGCGAACTGGCGGACCGGGTCGCCGCAGCCCGCGCCGCCGGCATCGCGGAGGCGGCCATCGCCCTCGACCCCGGCATCGGCTTCGCGAAGACGGCGACGCAGAACGCGGCGCTGCTGGCCGGGCTGCCCCGTCTGGCCGCACTCGGCTATCCGCTGCTGGTCGGCGTGTCGCGCAAGCGGGTCATCGGCGCCTTCGGACACGCCATCGCACCGAAGGACCGGCTGCCGGGCTCGCTGGCCGCTGGGCTGTTTGCAATTGCCCGGGGCGCGCGTATCCTCCGTGTTCATGACGTAGGCGCAACGGTGCAGGCGCTGCGCGTCTGGGCGGCGCTGCTGGACCACCTGCCGGCGCCGCTGTGGGCGGCCGCGCCGGGCTAGGGCACCGCCCCGGGTTCCAGCCGGCATCACGACGGAGACAGCAATGTCCAACAGGCGGCGGCTTTTCGGTACCGACGGGGTGCGCGGGCGGGCCAACCTCGATCCGATGACGGCCGACGTGGCGCTGCGCCTCGGGCAGGCGGCCGGCGTGCGGTTCACGCGCGGCACCCATCGCCATCGCGTGGTGATCGGCAAGGACACGCGGCTGTCCGGCTACCTGATCGAACCGGCGCTGACCGCGGGCTTCATCGGCGCCGGCATGGACGTCACCCTGGTCGGCCCGCTGCCCACGCCCGCGATCGCGCTGCTGACGCGCAGCCTGCGCGCCGATCTCGGCGTGATGATCTCCGCCTCGCACAACCCGTACGAGGATAACGGCATCAAGCTGTTCGGCCCGGACGGCTTCAAGCTCTCCGACGAGACGGAGGCGGAGATCGAGGCGCTGATGGCCGACCCGTCGCTGCCCGGCAGGCTCGCCCCGTCCGCCGCCCTCGGCCGCGCCTCGCGGCTGGAGGATGCCGCCGGGCGCTATATCGAGGCGGCGAAGGCCACGTTCCCGCGCGGCCTGCGGCTCGACGGGCTGCGGATCGTGGTGGATTGCGCCCACGGCGCGGCCTATCGCGTTGCGCCCACGGTGCTGTGGGAACTGGGCGCGACGGTGATCCCGGTCGGCGTCGCGCCGGACGGGTTCAACATCAACCGCGGCTGCGGATCGACCGCGCCGGAATATTTCTGCGCCCAGGTGGTGGAGCACGGCGCCGATCTCGGCCTCGCGCTCGACGGCGACGCGGACCGGCTGCTGCTCGCCGACGAGCGGGGCGAGCTGGTGGACGGCGATCAGATCCTTGCCCTGATCGCGCGGTCCTGGCAGCGGACCGGGCGGCTCGCGGGGGATGCGGTGGTGGCGACCGTGATGTCGAATCTGGGGCTGGAGCGGTATCTCGGCACGCTCGGCGTGGCGCTGCACCGGACGGGTGTGGGCGACCGCTACGTGGCGGAGCGGATGCGCGCGGGCGGCCACAATGTCGGCGGCGAACAGTCGGGCCACATGATCTTGTCCGACTTCGCGACCACAGGCGACGGGCTGGTGGCGGCGCTGCAGGTGCTGGCGGTGATCACCGGCGAGGGGCGGCCGGCGAGCGAGGTGTGCCGCGTCTTCTCCCCGCTGCCGCAGTTGCTCAAGAATGTCCGCTGCCATGGCGCGACGGCGCTCGCCGCGCCCGCCGTGCGCGCGGCGATCGCGGCGGCCGAGGCGGCACTCGGCGCCGACGGCC
>NZ_BANB01000382.1 GCF_000964365.1 Acidisphaera rubrifaciens HS-AP3
CGCCCGCCGCGGCGTTGGCGGCCACGGCGGCGTCGACCATGTCGGCGCCGGCCGCGAGCAGCACCGCGAAGGTCGCGACCAGCGTGTCGCCGGCGCCGGAGACGTCGGCCACGGCGCGCGCCTCGGTCGGCAGGTGCACCGGCGGCGCGTCGCCGCGCACCAGTGTCAGCCCGCGTTCGGACCGCGTGACGAGGATCGCCTCGGCGTCGCTCGCGGCGATCGCCGCCTGTCCCGCCGCCACCGCCGCCGCGTCGTCGTGCACGATGATGCCGGTCGCCTGCGCGATCTCGTGCTCGTTCGGGGTGATCACGCTCACCCGGCGATAGGCGTCGAAGCGCGGGCGCTTCGGGTCGGCGATGACCGGGCGTCCGGCGGCGCGGGCGTGCGCGATCGCGTGGGCGAGCACCCGGTCGCACAGCACGCCCTTCGCATAGTCGGACAGCACGACGACGTCCGACTCGGCGAGCGCCGTGTCATAGGCGGCCAGCAGGGCGTCGGTCGCGGCGTCGTCGAACGGGTCGGTCGACTCCTCATCGAGGCGCAGCAGCTGGTGCGAGCCGGTCATGAACCGCGTCTTGATCGTGCTCGGCCGTCCCGCGAGGACGACGGGGCGCAGATCGACGGTGGGCGGGATCGCCACGCCGTTGCCGGCGGGGTCGCGCCCGAACGCATCGTCGCCCACGGTTCCGATCAGGATCGCGCGCGCGCCGAGCGCCGCGACGTTGTTCGCGACATTGCCCGCGCCGCCCAGCACGACGCGGGAGGCGGCATAGCGCAGCACCGGAATCGGTGCCTCGGGCGAGATGCGCCGCACCTGCCCGGTGACGTAGCGGTCGAACATGATGTCGCCCAGCACGAGGACGGTGCGGCCCGCCGCGTGGGCGATGTCCTGGCTGAGCGTGTGGCGTGGGGCGGCCTCGGGCTGATCCATCCTGTGCTCCGGCCTCGGCATGAGGTCCGCCTATAGCCCGCCGGCCGCGTCCGTGTCAGGTCCCGGCCGCGTCCGTCGCGGCCGATCGTGCGAGGCGCCAGGTGTTGGCGAGGATTTCCATCCAGCACTCGAATGACATGTCGTGGGCGTTCTCGTCCGGCGCCAGCCGGTCGATCGTGCCGCGATACAGCCCGGGGATGATCTCCTCCACCGTGCCCGGCGGCTGCTGGTCACGGGGCAGGTCGATGAACAGCAGCCGGTTGCGGGCGATGCGGTTGATCGCGGCATAGACGGCGAGCGCCTCGGGCAGGCGCGGCGGCGGATTGCGGCGAAGGACGAAGATCTTTTCCCCGTCCTCCAGGTCGCCCAGCAGCTTGCGCGCGAGGAAGCGCTGCCGCGCCGGCTGCTTGGCCGCGAGCGTCGCGGCGTCGGTTTCATGCTCGAGCTGCCACGTGTGGTACGTCAGGTCATAGGAGGCGTCGCGGACGATGTATTCGCGCGGCTCGGCGGCGCTGCCGCGGTTGTCGAGGGTGACGTGCAGCCCCGCCGGATCGCCGATCGGCGCGAACCGCTCCTCCAGCCCGCGCAGCAGCAGCGGTATGGCGATATAGGTGAACCGCAGCAGGCTCAGCACTTCCACGCCGCACCGCCGCTGCACCAGCCCGAATTCGCAGTTGTCGCCGAGGCTTTCAAACCGCGTCGCCAGTTCGGACGCGGGGATGCCGGCCTGCGCCGCGACGTCCGACGGGTGCAGGCCGCCGTGGCCACGCACCGTGCCGGCGACCGCGCCGTCCACGGGGATCAGGTGCAACCGGCGGGCGGAGAAGGCGAGCGGCCGGTCGTCGCCGTGCGCGCCGAACGAGGCCGGGGCGCGGGCGTCGGGATGCTCAAGTTCCAGCCGGACGGGTCCGTCACCGGCGAGCGCCTCGGCCGGGATGGTGCAGCCGAAGCTGCCGACCTGATCGAGGGCCGCGCGCAGCACCTCACGACCGCGTGCCCGCAGCACGAGGCGCTGGTAAGGCAGTTCCGGGGGGCGGGTGAACGGTTCGACCGTCAGGTCGAGGACATAGGCCGTGCCCGGTCCCGGGTGCTCGAGCCAAAGCTCGGACCGGTCGCCCACCATCCAGCGATAGCCCGGCTCGTCGCCCGACCATCCGCTGCCCAGGTAATGCCGGTCGTTGCCGTCGCCGCCGAAGCGGATAGCCTGTGCGCGTCGCGCAGACATCATCGCCGTCCGGTCACTTATGCTTGAAAACGTCGTCTGGAATATCGATGCCTGCTGGCGATGGCAGGACATAGGCTGGGGCGAGCGGGCCGTCCGGCAGGCGCTGCGCCCGCTCGCCGGCCATGAAGCGGAAGCATCTTCTGCTCCACAAATCGCCGATCGCATAGGCAATCCGCCAGCGCTGCGGCGGCAGGCCCGCGATCGTCGCCTCGGCATGCGCCCCGACATAGATCGCGGCGATGCCGTCGGCCGCCTGCAGCACGAAGACGGCGGGCGAGTCGGCCGTGTTGGTGACCAGCACGCGGTCCGGGCCGGGGTCCTTGACGTTCGCCGGGGCGGCCGGCGGCAGCGGCCGCGGATCGAGGCGCTCGCCGGATCGCGGCGTCGGGCCCGCGTCGTAGATGCAGCGCTGCCGCGTCGCCTCGCGCGCGTCGCCCGGGGCGAGCAGATGCGGATAGACATAGCCCACCCGGTCGTCGGGCAGCCGCACCTCGGCCAGCGCCCCGTGCGAGACCAGCCGCAGCAGCGACAGCGCGGTGAAGGGCGCAAGGCGCATCTGCGGCCGGAAATGGCGATCCTCGCGATCATAGTCCCACAGCGTCGCGGCACCGGCGACGGGCAGAACATAGACGGGCGAGCCGGGCGTGCCGGTCAGCGGCGGTCCGGGATCGGCGGCCGGCGGGCTGTCGGGCAGCGTCCCGGTCATCGCCGCCCGGATATCCGTGTCGTGTCGGGTGATCGGGCGTGTCAGCTGCCAGACCGCGCCGCCGATCCCGCCGAGCACCACCACCGCCAGCACGGCCGCCATCAGGACGGGCAGGCGCACCGGCATCACGAAAGAGCTGGGCGTGACGTGAACCGGCTCCAGCACGTCCGACAGCTCGCTGATATCGTCGAAACTGGGCGGCGCCGAGGGCCAGGGAGAGGGCCTTCCCGGCTCGCCCCAGCCGCTCTCGGATGCCGTCCCGTCCGATCCCGGGCCGCCCCGTCCCGCGCCGCCCATGCCGGCGAACGCGCCGCCATCGCCGAACGCGCCGCCGAAAGCCGGACCGTAGCCGCCCGCCGACCCACCCGCCGCCCTCCCGTCCGGACCGCTCCCGCCGTTCCGGCCGGACGGGGTGTCGGCCGCCCAGCGGGCGCGCCGGAGCGTCTCGTCATGGGCGAGGCGGTCGTACTCATTGCGGGTCAGCCCGTTGGAGAGTACCTCGTAGGCCTCCTTGACCCGCATGAAGGCGCCCGCGTTGCCGGTGACCGGGACGTCCGGGTGCAGCTGCTTCGCCTTGCTGCGAAACGCCGCATGGATCAGCGCCGCGGAGGCGTCGGGGTCCACCCCGAGCGTGGCGTAATAGCCTTTTGGGTCGGTCATGCCGGCGGCATGATAGCGCCAACAAGACCGGCGAGGGAGACGATGGGTTCAGGAACAGGCGGCGGCGCGGCCAGGCCGGGGCAGGCCGGGCTCGATGCGATCGAGACGGCCTCGCGCGACGAGATCGCCGCCCTGCAGACCGAGCGGCTGCGCTGGACGCTGCGGCGCGCCTATGAGCGGGTGCCGCATTACCGCGCGGCGTTCGACGCGGCCGGGGTCCACCCGGACGATTTCCGGCGGCTGGAGGACCTGGCGAGGTTCCCCTTCCTGACCAAGGCGGATTTCCGCGCCACCTACCCGTTCGGCCTGTTCGCCGAGCCGCGCGAGCGGATCGTGCGCCTGCATGCCTCGTCCGGTACCACCGGCCGCCCGACCGTGGTCGGCTACACGCAGGGCGACATCGACGCCTGGGCCGGCCTCGTCGCCCGCTCCATTTACGCCGCCGGCGGGCGGCCCGGGATGCGCGTGCACGTGGCGTATGGCTACGGGCTGTTCACCGGCGGCCTCGGCGCCCATTACGGGGCGGAACGGCTTGGCTGCACGGTGATCCCGGTCAGCGGCGGGCAGACCGAGCGGCAGGTGCAGCTGATCCGCGACTTCGCGCCGGAGATCATCATGGTGACGCCAAGCTACATGCTGGCGCTCCTGGACGCGTTCCGCGCCGCCGGCTGCGACCCGCGCGCGAGCGGGCTGCAGGTCGGCATCTTCGGCGCCGAGCCGTGGACCGAGGCGATGCGGGCCGAGATCGAGGGCGCGTTCGGCATGGACGCCGTGGACATCTATGGCCTGTCGGAGGTGATGGGGCCGGGCGTCGCCATGGAATGCCGGGAGACCAAGGACGGGCTGCATGTCTGGGAGGACCATTTCTACCCGGAGATCATCGACCCGCAGACCGGCGCGGTGCTGCCGGACGGCGCCGCGGGCGAGCTGGTGTTCACCTCGCTGA
Organism: Acidisphaera rubrifaciens HS-AP3; assembly: GCF_000964365.1. Lineage (GTDB taxonomy): Bacteria > Pseudomonadota > Alphaproteobacteria > Acetobacterales > Acetobacteraceae > Acidisphaera > Acidisphaera rubrifaciens. The sequence continues at coordinate 4,469 of NZ_BANB01000382.1, forward strand.
CCAAGGAGGCGCTGCCGGTCGTGCGCTATCGCACCCGCGACCTGACGCGCCTGCTGCCGGGGACCGCGCGGAGCATGCGGCGGATGCAGAAGATCACCGGCCGGTCGGACGACATGCTGATCGTGCGCGGGGTCAACCTGTTCCCGACGCAGGTGGAAGAGCTGGTCCTGACCGATCCGCGGCTGAGCGGTCACTATCAGATCGT
>NZ_BANB01000381.1 GCF_000964365.1 Acidisphaera rubrifaciens HS-AP3
CCGCATCGTCGAAACAGGGAAGGTCGTCATGGGCCAGCGACGCGCAATGCAGCAGCTCGATCGACGCCGCTGTCGCTTCGGCCAGCACGGGCTCGTCGTCGCCGCATGCCGCCGCCACCGCGAGACACAATCGGGCCCTGATGCGCGCGCCGCGCGGGAACACGGCATAGTGCATCGCCTGCGCGAGCCGCGGCGGCCCGTCCGCGGCGTCCGCCGCCGCCAGCGTGTGGGCGAGTGCGTGCTCGATCCGCGTCATGGCATCCATCTCGGCGCCTCCCGCTATGCAAGGGTCCGGTTGTCAGCCCGGATTGTCGACACGACTGTCAGGCTGTATTGACAGTGCTGTCAACCAACGTTTTCCCGTCGCGGCAATTCGGGCATGGTGGGCAGGCAGTAATCGGGGTGCCGTGCCGTGTCGCAGCCGAGGACCACGCTTCCGCGCCGCGTCGTGGTCATCGGCGCCGGGATGGGGGGACTGGCGGCGACGTTGCTGCTGGCGGCCGCCGGACATCACGTCACCGTGTTGGAGCGCGCCGACGCGCCCGGCGGCAAGGTTCGGCAGGTGGCGATCGGCGACGCGCTGCTCGACGCCGGCCCGACCGTGTTCACCATGCGCTGGGTATTCGACGCGCTGTTCGAAGCGGCGGGCACGCGGCTGGAGGAGCACCTGACCTTGCGGCCGGCGAGCGTGCTCGCGCGGCATGCGTGGAACGCCACGGAGCGGCTGGATTTATATGCGGACATCAATCGTTCCGCGGCGGCGATCGAGGCGTTCGCCGGCCCGGCGGAGGCGCGCGGCTATCGTGCCTTCTGCGCCCGCGCGCGCGACGTCTACGCGACGCTCGAACAACCCTTCATCAGCGGCGCGCGGCCGACGCCGCTGTCGCTCGCCGCAAGCACGGGCCTCGGCGGCCTGTCGCGCATCAGCCCGTTCGCGACGCTGTGGCGCGCGCTGGGCGATCACTTCCACGACCCGCGCCTGCAACAGCTATTCGGGCGTTACGCTACCTATTGCGGCGCCTCGCCCTTTCTCGCGCCGGCCACGCTGATGCTGGTCGCGCATGTCGAACAGGCCGGTGTCTGGCTCGTCGACGGCGGCATGCATGCGCTGGCGCGCGCCCTCGCGGCGCGGGCGGAAGCGCTCGGCGCGACGCTGCGGCTGGGCGCGGACGTCGCGTCGATCCAGGCCGAGGGCGGACAGGTGCGCGGCGTCGTGCTCGCCGACGGCACCGCCCTCGCCGCGGACGCGGTGGTGGCGAACGCG
>NZ_BANB01000380.1 GCF_000964365.1 Acidisphaera rubrifaciens HS-AP3
GGCGCCGGTCATCGTGCTCGGCCTGCTCGGCGTGCTGTCGGTCCCCTTTCCGCAGCTGCTCGGCAACGGGCGTGACGTGGCGCAGGAGGCGTTCACCGGCGGGGTCGGCCTGCCGCTTCTGGCGGTGCTGGTCGTGCTGCGTCCGGCGATGACCATCTTCTGCCTCGGCAGCGGGGCACCGGGCGGGCTGTTCACGCCGTCGCTGGCGACCGGGGCGCTGCTCGGCGGTTTGCTCGGGGTGCCGTGGTCGTGGCTGTTCCCCGGCACGCCGGGCGGGGAATACGCCGTGCTCGGCGCGGCGGCGGTGCTGGCGGCGACGACCCAGGGTCCGATCTCGACCGCCGTGCTGATGATGGAGCTGACCGGTCACGCCCGCGCCTCGATGGTGCCGATGCTGCTGGTGATCGCGACCGCGACCCTGGTCGCGCGCACGATCGAGCCGCGGTCGGTCTATGACGCGCGCCTGAGCGACGACGAGGTGCGGGCCCGCCAGCAGCATCGCGACCATGCGCCGCCGGGACTGCCCCCCTGATGACCGTCCTGCCATGACCGCCCCCGTCGTCACCGCCGCGGCCGACCTGGTCGCGGAGGTGATCGCCGTGCTCGTCGCCGTGTCGGACGGCGAGCCCCGCGTGCTGACGGTGGAGGGCGGCGCCGCGCTGCCCGCCGGGCCGTTCGGTTCGGCCGACCGCTCGTTGCAGGCGAGCCTGCGGGCCTGGGTGGAGCAACAGACGCACCACCCGCTGGTCTATGTGGAACAGCTCTACACGTTTGCCGATCCCGGCCGGATCGATCGGGCGGGCAGGCGGGTGATCTCGATTTCCTACCTGGCGCTGACGCGCGAGCAGCCGCCGCGCGAGGCGGGGGCGGTGTGGCGGAGTTGGTATCGGCACTTCCCGTGGGAGGACCAGCGGACGTCGGCGGCGGTGGCGGCGCTGGCCGCGCTGCGCCCGCGCCTGCGCGCCTGGGCCGAGGCCGCGCCCACGCCCGCGCTGCGCGGCGAACGGCGGCGGCGGG
>NZ_BANB01000379.1 GCF_000964365.1 Acidisphaera rubrifaciens HS-AP3
TCGGCGAGCAGCGCGACGGCGTCCTCGAGCGTGACGTCCTCCATCGCCGTGCCGCGCGGCACGTTGGCGATCAGGCTGCCGTGCTGCACATAGGGGCCGAACCGGCCGCGCTTGACCGCGACGGACTCGCCGTCCTTGGGATGCGCGCCAAGCACCCGCACGCCGGCCAGCTTCTTGGCCAGCAGCTCCATCGCGCGGTTCATGCCGAGCGAGAGGATGTCGTCGTCGCGGTCGAGCGAGCCGTAGACGGTGCCCATCCGCACATAGGGGCCGAACCGGCCGATGCCGGCCTCGATCGGCTCGCCTGTCTCCGGATGGATGCCGACGATGCGCGGCAGCTCGAGCAGGCGCAGCGCCTGTTCCAGCGCCAGCGTGTCGCCGTCGACGCCGCGCGGCAGCGACGTGCGGCGCGGCTTCTGTTTCTCGCCGCCCTCGCCGAGCTGCACGTACAGACCGTACGGACCCCGGCGGACGGTGACGTCCTCGCCCGTCTCGGGATGCTGGCCGAGCAGGCGCATCCCCTCTTTCAGCGTCTCGCCCTCGCCCTCGCCGGTGTCGATGGCGAGACGGCGCGTGTACTGGCAGGCGGGATAGTTCGAGCAGCCGATGAAGCTGCCGTAGCGCCCGAGCTTCAGCCCGAGCCGTCCGTTGCCGCAGGCGGGACAGGCGCGCGGATCGCTGCCGTCCGCCTTCGCGGGGAAGAAATGCGGGCCGAGATCCTGGTCCAGCGCGTTGATGACGTCGGTGATCTTGAGGTCGCGCGTCTGTTCGATCGCGCGTGAGAAATCCTCCCAGAAGGCCCGCATGACGGCACGCCAGTCCGCGCGGCCGTCGGAGATCTCGTCGAGCTGTTCCTCGAGCGACGCGGTGAAGCCGGTATCGACGTAGCGTTCGAAGAAGCTGGTGAGGAAGGCCGTGACCAGCCGGCCGCGATCCTCCGGGATGAAGCGCCGTTTCTCCAGCCGCACATAGTTGCGGTCCTGCAGCACGGACAGGATCGACGCATAGGTGGAGGGGCGGCCGATGCCGAGCTCCTCCATCTTCTTCACCAGGCTCGCTTCGGAATAACGCGGGGGCGGCTGCGTGAAGTGCTGCGTCGCCGTCACCTCGCCGCGCGTCAGCGGATCGCGCTCCGCCATCGGCGGCAGCATGCGCGAATCCTCGTCCTCCGCCGGATCGTCCAGATCCTCGCGATACAGCTTGAGGAAGCCGTCGAAGGCGACGATCGAGCCGGTCGCGCGCAGGCGGATGTTGCCGGAGACGACGTCGACGCTGACCTGATCGAGTTCCGCCGACTGCATCTGCGACGCGACGGCCCGCTTCCACACCAGCTCATACAGGCGGCGCTGGTCGGGATTGAGGAAGCGGCCGACGCGCTCGGGCGTCAGCGCGATGTCGGTGGGGCGCACCGCCTCGTGCGCTTCCTGGGCGTTCTTGGCCTTGCTGCTGTACTCGCGCGGCGTGGCGGGCAGGTAGTCGGGGCCATAGGCCGTCTTGACGTGGTCGCGTATCGCGACGACCGCCTCGCGCGCCATCTGCACGCCGTCGGTGCGCATGTAGGTGATCAGCCCGACCGTCTCGCCGTCGAGTTCGATGCCTTCGTACAGCTGCTGCGCGAGGCGCATCGTCTGCTGCGCGCCGAAGCCGAGCTTGCGGCTGCTCTCCTGCTGCAGGGTCGAAGTGGTGAACGGTGCCGGCGGGTTGCGCCGGACCCGTTTGCGCTCGACGGAGCCCACCGTGTAGTCGCCGGCCGCGACGCGCGCCCGCGCCGCCTCCGCCAGGGCGGCGTTGTTGAGGTCGAACTGATCGAGCCGCCTTCCGTCCAGATGCGTCAGGCGGGCGGTGAAGGGGGCGCCGGCCGGCGTGGTGAACTGCGCCTCGATTGCCCAGTACTCGCGGGCGCGGAAGGCCTCGATCTCCGCCTCGCGCTCGCAGATCAGGCGCAGGGCGACCGACTGCACCCGCCCGGCGCTGCGGCTGCCGGGCAGCTTGCGCCACAGGACGGGCGAGAGCGTGAAGCCGACGAGGTAGTCAAGCGCGCGGCGCGCCAGATACGCTTCGATCAGCGGCTGATCGAGATCGCGGGGGGCTGCGATCGCGGCGCGGATGGCGGTGCGGGTGATTTCGTTGAAGGTGATACGCCGGACGTCCACGCCCTTCAGCGCGTGCTTCTCGTCCAGCATGGCGCGCACGTGCCACGAGATCGCCTCCCCCTCGCGGTCGGGGTCGGTCGCGAGATAGAGGGTCTTCGCGCCCTTCAAGGCGCGGATGATGGCGGCGACCTGCTTGCTGCCGCGATCATCGGCCGCCCAGTCCATCGCGAAATCCTGCTCCGGCCGGACGGACCCGTCCTTGGGCGGCAGGTCGCGCACATGGCCGAAGCTGGCGAGCACCGTGTACCGGTCGCCGAGATACTTGTTGATGGTTTTCGCTTTGGCGGGCGATTCGACAACGACGACGTCAGTCATGCTGGACTGTCTGCCTTCCTCGGGCACGGCCGCGCGGGACTGCCGCGTCGCGCCCTGTCTTACTCCGCCAGCCTGGCGACGCGATTGCCGGGCAGGGTTTCAATCTGCCCGCCAAGCTCAAGCTCGAGCAGGGCGCCTTGCACCGCGGCGGCTGACAACTGGCAGCGGCGCATGAGATCGTCAACCGCGACGGGCGCCGCGCCGAGCAGACCCAGCACCTCCGCCCGGGCCGCCAGCACCTCGGACGCGGGCGGCGCGCCCTCGTCCGGCGGGTCGGGCGGGGCC
>NZ_BANB01000378.1 GCF_000964365.1 Acidisphaera rubrifaciens HS-AP3
GCCCTGCGCGAAGCGGGGGCGGCAGCCTCGCGCGGCTGGCACGCGACGCTCGTCGGCCGCACCGTCAGCGTGCTGACCGAGACCGGGGAGGACGGGCGGACGGAGCATTTCGCCCGCGTCCGCTTCCCCGCGCCGCTTCCGCCGGGCAGCCTGCTGCGCGCGCGCATCGTCGCCGCAGCCGACGACCACCTTCTCGGGGAACCCGTCTGACATGGCGCTCGGCTTCTTCAACCGGCTGAAGGCCGGGCTGTCGCGCAGCACGCAGAAACTCAGCGACGGCATCACCGGCGCCTTTACCCGCCGCAAGCTCGACGACGCGGCGCTGGAGGAGCTGGAGGAGACGCTGATCGCCGCCGATCTCGGCACCGAGGTCGCGGCGCGCGTCATCGCCGCCTTCCGCCGCACCCGCTTCGGCCGCGAGGTGACGGACGAGGAGGTCAAGACGGCGCTGGCCGGCGAGATCGCGGAAATCCTCGCGCCCGTCGCCCGTCCGCTGGAAATCGACCCGGCGCACAAGCCGTTCGTCGTCCTCGTCGTCGGCGTCAACGGCACCGGCAAGACGACCACGATCGGCAAGCTCGCGCAGCACTACGCGGAAGCGGGGCTGCGGCCGATGCTGGTCGCCGGCGACACGTTCCGCGCCGCGGCCGTCGAACAGCTCCAGATCTGGGGCCAGCGGACCAGCGCGCCCGTCATCGCCGGGGCCGCCAACGCCGACGCCGCCGGCCTCGCGTTCGAGGCCCTGACGCGCGCCGCGGCCGAGGGCGCGGACGTGGTGCTGATCGACACCGCGGGGCGGCTGCACAACAAGTCGGTGCTGATGGAGGAGCTGCGCAAGATCATCCGCGTGATCCGCAAGCACGACCCGTCCGCCCCGCACGCGACCTTGCTGGTGCTGGATGCCACCACCGGCCAGAACGCCATCCAGCAGGTGCGCGTGTTCAAGGAGATGGTGGATATCACCGGCCTGATCGTCACCAAGCTCGACGGCTCGGCGCGCGGCGGCATCGTGGTGGCGCTGGCCGAGGCGTTCGGCCTGCCGGTCCACGCGGTCGGGGTCGGCGAACAGGCGGCCGACCTGCGACCGTTCGACGCCGAGGACTATGCGCGGGGCCTTGTCGGGACCTGAGCCGTGACCTGAGCGCCCCGGTCCCGTCGCGCCGTCAGGCCAGGGCGAAGCAATAGAGGACGAAGCCGAGGCCCGCGAGGAGCGCCACGACCTCCAGCGGCCGCAGGTCGAACAGCCAGGGCGGCACCCGGCGCATGTCGACGGTCGCCTCGTCGCCCTCGTGGGGCCATGTTCGGGCGGATGATCCCGCCGCCCGCGGCACGTCGCGCACATGTCCGTCCCGCCAACGCCCGTCCTGCATCTCTGCCTCCGTCTGCTGGCCGCGCCCGCCCGGTCCGCCGGGCCGGCGCCAAAATCCGGGTTGCGTGTCTGCTACGGCGCAGCCTCGTTCGATCCCCCGCCGGGCAACTATGAAATCCTTCACATAGAAGCCGCAGGCGCGCGGTTTCCGGCGACGATTTGCGGGCAGGCCCAACCGCTGGTTACATCGGCCCCGCCGGGCGGATGCACCGGGACGCCCATGACGGGACGCCCATGAGGGGACGCCCATGAACCGCGAGCCAATGCGGAGCGGCGATCAGACGGAACGGGGGAGCGACCGCTGCGGGATGCGGGGGCGGCAGGAAACGGGGCAGGCGACCATGGTGGAGGACGGCGAGAGCGTCATCCTGGACTTGCTGGGGCAGCACCGGATCCTCCGGCACCTGCCGGCGCCGGCGCTCGGCGCCCTGGTGCGCGGCGCCTCGGTGCAGCGCGTGGCGGACCGCGGCGTCATCTTCCGCCAGGGCGACGAGGGCCGCTCCGTGCTCGCGGTGATCGAGGGCTACGTCAAACTGTCATCCTCCACCGCCGCCGGGCGCGAGGTGGTGCTGGAGGTCGCGGGGCCGGGCAACGTGTTCGGCGAGGTGGCGGTGCTCAACAACTGGCCGCGCGCCGCCGATGCGCTCGCCCTGTCGCCGGCGCGGCTGCTCGCCATCGACGGCCGCGCCTTCATGCGCGCGCTGCAGGACGCGCCGACCGCGCTGATGGAGGTCGCGCGCCTGTTGAGCGAGCGTCTGCGCCGCGCGACCGAACAGCTCACCGACAGCGTCGACATGCCGGCGGCGGCGCGCATTGCCAAGGCACTCATTCAACTCGCGGGGCTGCATTCGCATCCGGTGCGCGGCGGCCTGCGCATCGACCTCGCACTGTCGCAGCGCGAACTCGGCGCCATGACCGGCCTGACGCGCGAGAGCATCAACAAGCACCTGTCGGCCTGGCGTGACGCGAATTACGTCACGTTCAACGATGGAGCCATTACGTTGGTCAATCTCTCGGCGCTACGTGACCTGCTGCAAGATCCCATGCTCGCATGACGCGCGGTAATACCAGTCATCCTGCCTAGACACCCCGGCGCGACAATATGTTGCGCCCGCGAACTGCGGGGGCGTAAAGTGCAGATATGTTGACCGATGTTCACACGCGGATGCGTGACGAGATGCAGGCTTACAAGCGCGACCGCATCCTGCAGGAGGCGGTGCGCCTGTTCCACAGCCGTGGCTTCACCGGCACCACGCTCGACGACGTGGCCTCGGCGCTCGGGGTGACCAAGCCGTTCATCTACACGCATTTCCGCAGCAAGACGGAGCTGCTCGGCGCGATCTGCCAGCCGACGATCCAGCTTTCCTGCGACGCGATCGCCAACGCCGTCGCGCGCGGCGGCACGGCGTCGGAGCGGCTCTATCGGGCGATGGTGGACTTCACCCGCGTGGTCCTGCGGCGTCAGTCCAACATCGCCGTGTATTTCCGGGAGGAAAAGCACCTGTCCGCCGATGCCGTGGAGACGATCAACGCGGCACGCAAGACCTTCGACCGTCTGTTGTCCGACCTGCTGGCCGAGGGTGCGGCGACCGGGGAGTTCAACATCGCGGACCCGCACATCGCCTCCCTCGCCCTCGGCGGCATGATCAGCTGGACCTATACGTGGCATCACGCGGACGGCCGGCTGACCGAGGATGCGCTGTGCGAGCGCATGGCCATGCTCGCGATGCAGCTGGCCGGCGCGCAGGTGCCGCGCCACGCGGACGTCGCCGCCGCCTGACCGGCGGTTGCGGGCCGCCTCGCCGGGTATCGTATACGAACGCCCGGTTGCCGGCGGAGACTGGACGGACGACAAACGCGCGGGAGCAAACGGAACCTGCGCATGCCATCGTCGACGTCACGCCTAGCGGCGCTGCTGGTCTTTGCCGCCGCCACCGCCATGCCTGCCCAGCGCGCGTGCGCGCGCGTCCTCCGGCTTGAGATCACCCAGTCGACGCCGGCCTTCGGCGGACGCAGCTTCGGCGACGCGGGCGCCTATCGCCACCTCGTCGGCCACGTGCAGGGCGAGGTCGATCCGGCAGACCCGCACGACGCGCTGATCCAGGATCTGTGGCTCGCGCCGCGCGATGCGCACGGGCGCGTCGCCTATGACGCCGACATCGACATCCTCGTGCCCGCCGACCCCGCCCACGCCAACCGCCTGCTGCTGGTCGAGGTGCCCAATCGCGGCAACAAGCTCGCCCCCGGCTTCTTCAACCTCGGCGTGCCGCCTGGCGCGGCGGCGCGCAACGCGCTCGCCGATCCGGGCGACGGCTACCTGTACCGCGAGGGCTACACCCTGGCCTGGGTCGGCTGGGAGCAGGACCTGACCCCGGGCGACGGTCGCCTGCGCATGCGCCCCGTGGTCGCGCATGCGCCGGACGGGGGGCCGATCACCGGGCTGGTGCGCGCAACGCTCACGACGTCCGCGCCGGCCGACGACCTGCCGCTCACGGCGACCGCGGGCGCCACGCCGCCCGTGCCGTACGCCGCCGCCGATACCGACAATCGCCGCCCCGACGCACAAGGCTTCGTCCCCACCCTCACCGTGCGCATGAATGAACAGGCGCCGCGTGTCCCGATCCCGGCCGATCAGTGGCATTTCGGCGCCTGCGCCGCCGGCGGTGCGGCCGCCGGCGCCGCGCCCGTCGATGCAACCCGCGTCTGCCTCGCCGGCGCGTTTCAGCCCGGCCGGCTGTACGAGCTGATCTACCGGGCCCGTGATCCGCTGGTGCAGGGGCTCGGCTTCGCGGTCCTGCGCGACGTCGGCGCCTTCCTGCGCGACGCGCATGCCGACGACGCCGGCACGCCCAACCCCGTCTATGCGCAGGATCAGCGCGCGATCATCGAAGGCAGCAGCCAGTCCGGCCGCTTCATCCGCAGCTTCCTCGCGCTCGGCTTCAACGAACGCGAGGGCGGCGGGCGCGTCTATGACGGCGCCTTCGTCCACATCGCCGGCGGCTTCCTGCCGCTCAACGTCCGGTTCGGCCAGCCCTTCCGCAACGGCGGCGACCAGACCGACCGCGACTATCCCGGCTATGCCTTTCCGTTCAGCTACCTGCGGCAGACCGATCCGCTCACCGGGGCCACCGCCGGCGTGCTCGACCGCTGCGAGGCGACGGCGACGTGTCCGCGCATCTTCCACGTCGCGACCGCGCTGGAGTTCTGGGAACTGCGCCAGTCGCTCGGCCTGACCGACCCGCTCGGCCGCGCCGACCTGCCGAACCTGCCGGACGTGCGCACCTATGTGCTCGCCAGCACGCAGCACATCCCGGCCGCCCTGCCGCTCGCCCCGTCGGCGCATTGCCGCTACACGCCAAACCCCAATCCGCAGAACTACACGCTGCGCGCCCTGCTGCTCGGCTTCGCCCGCTGGGTGCGCGACGGCATCGCGCCGCCGCCCTCCGTCGTGCCGCGCATCGCCGACGGCACGCTGGTGCCGGTCGATCAGGTGCGCTTTCCCACCATCCCCGCGACCGATTACGACGGCATCGCGCGGCCGGCGGTGCCGCCCGTGCTCCATGATCCGACGCCGCTTCACGTGCTGTTCTACGGCCCGCGCTACAACCAGACGCTGGTCAGCGGCGAGATCGCGATCGAGCCGCCGTCGCCGCTGCCCGGCGGCTATACGGTGCTGGTGCCGCAGGTCGATGCCGACGGCAACGACGCGGGCGGCATACGCAGCGTGTTCCAGCAAGTGCCGATCGGCACCTACACGGGCTGGAATCTCGACCGCGACGGCTGGTTCCCCGGCGGGCTGTGCCATCTGCAGGGGAGTTTCATCCCCTTCGCGCGCACCCGCGCCGAACGCCTCGCCACCGGCGACCCGCGCCTGTCGATCGAGGAGCGGTATCCGACCAGGCCCGCCTATGTCCTGGCGATGCGCCGCGCCGTCTCCACGCTCAACACCTATCAGTTCCTGCTGCCGGAGGACGCGGCGGCGCTGGTCGAACAGGCGGAGCGCGACGGCGTCCGCAGCGGGCCTTAGACGCCCCGACGCCGGTCAGCCGGCGCCGTATTTGACCGTACAGCCATACGGCCGCGTGACGGGATACGGCACCGGTTTGCCGGCGGCGACCGCCTCCATGGCCAGACGCGCATAGGGCGTCGCGTGCGCGATGTCGGCCACGCGCGTGGAGGGGATGCTGTCGGCGCCGCCCATGTAGCGCAGCACGCCCGACGCATCGATGACGTAGATCTGCGGCGTCGTCTCCGCGTCATACAGATGACCGAGCGCGCCGGTCGGATCGAGCAGGACATGCGCCGGATCGGCGCCGCGATCCTTCGTCAGCGCATTGGCCCGCGCGGCGTCCGCGTAGCCCTGTTCGCCGGGCGCGGAGCTGATCACCGACAGCCAGACGACACCGAGGCTCGCCGCCTCCTTCTGCAGCGCCTGCATCGCGCCGCTGCGATACCATTTGCCGACGAACGGGCAGCCATCATTCGTCCATTCCAGCACCACCGGATGCCCGGCGAGCGCCGCGAGGCGCACGGTCGTCCCGTCGCTGGCCGTCGCCGTGAAGCCCGGCGCCTTGGCGCCCACCTCGGGCTCGGCGGCGGCGGCGCGGGCGGG
>NZ_BANB01000377.1 GCF_000964365.1 Acidisphaera rubrifaciens HS-AP3
CGCCGAGGCCGGGCTCGTCCCAGCGCGAGACGAGGTTGGCGAGGTCGGCGCGGCGGTTGAGGAAGGTGTGCAGCCGGCGGGCGAAGCGCGGCAGGCGCGCCAGTGTCTCCGGCTCGATCGTCTCCACCGCGAACAGCGGCGTCAGCCCGACCATGGAGCGCAGCTTGAGGTCGTGCATCCGCCCGTCCGGCAGGTTGAGCACGTCGTAGAAGAACTTGTCCTGATCGTTCCACAGCCCCACGCCGCGGTCGCCGATATCGGTCAGCGCCCGGGCGATGTACAGGAAATGCTCGAAGAACTTGCTGGCGATGTCCTCATACGCCGGCTCCTCCAGCGCCAGCTCCAGCGCGATGCCCATCATGTTGAGCGCGAAGGATGCCATCCACGCGGTGCCGTCGGTCTGATCCAGATACCCGCCCATCGGCAGCGGCTTGGACCGGTCGAACACGCCGATATTGTCGAGGCCGAGGAACCCGCCCTGGAACACGTTGCGCCCCTGCGCGTCGCGCCGGTTCACCCACCACGCGAAGTTCAGCAGCAGCTTGTGAAAGATCGCCTCGAGGAAGCCGCGGTCGCCGCGCCCGCCGTTCGCGTCGCGGTCGATCTCATAGACCCGCCGCGCCGCCCACGCATGCACCGGCGGGTTGGCGTCGCCGAACGCCCATTCATAGGCCGGGATCTGCCCGTTCGGGTGCATGTAGCTCTCGCCCAGCAGCACCATCAGCTGATCCTTGGCGAAAGCCGGATCGATCAGCGCGAACGGCAGGCAGTGAAACGCGAGGTCCCAGGCGGCGAACCACGGATACTCCCATTTGTCGGGCATGGAGATCACGTCGTCGGCCGCCAGATGCCGCCAGTCGGCGTTGCGGCCGGACCGGCGCTGCTCGGGCGGCGGCGGCATCGTCGGATCGCCGCGCAGCCAGCGATAGACGTCCATCCCGTAGTACTGCTTGTTCCAGATCATCCCGGCCAGCGCCTGCCGCTGCACCGACCGCGCGTCGGGATCGGCGATGCCGGCCTGCAGCACCGCATAGAACCGGTCAGCCTCCGCCCGCCGCGTGTCCACCTGCTCGTCGAACGCGCTGAACGGCGGGATCAGCGACTGGTCGCGCACCAGCCGCGCCCGCACGATCCACTGCTCGCCCGGCGCCAGCATCCGCGTATGCCACGCCGCGACCTTGGTGCCCGGACCGTGGGCACTGGTGGTATCGCGCCTGCCGCCCACTACGCGCTGCTGCACGCCGTCCTTGAACAGGCCCGGGCGCGGCGCGCCGGCCAGCGCCGGGTTGGTCTCGTTCTCGCAGAACAGCAGCTCCGCCCCCGGCTCCACGTCGAACGTGTAGCGGCCCAGCACGCGATGCTCGGCGCGCACCGTGGTCGGCCCGGTCGCCGCCATCGACGGCTTCGGATGGTCGGGGCGCCATGACCAGTGATTGGCGAACCACAGCTGCGGCAGCAGATGCAGCACCGCCGTCTCCGGCCCGCGATTGGTCGCGGTCACGCGCATCAGGATGTCGGCCTCGTCGGCCTTGGCGTATTCGATGACGACGTCGAAATACCGGTCCCCGTCCAGGATGCCGGTGTCCAGCAGCTCGTATTCCGCATCGTCGCGCCCGCGCCGCGCCGATTCCTCGACCAGCGCCGCATAGGGGAACGCGCGCTGCGGGTATTTGTAGAGCATCCGCAAATAGGTGTGCGACGGCACGGCATCGACGTACCAGTACAGCTCCTTGACGTCCTCGCCGTGGTTGCCCTGCTTGCCGGTCAGGCCGAACAGCCGCTCCTTCAGGATCGGGTCGGCGCCGTTCCACAGCCCGAGCGCGAGGCACAGGCGCTGCGTCTCGTCGCAGATGCCGCCGATCCCGTCCTCGCCCCAGCGATAGGCGCGGGCGGCGGCGTCGGCGTGCGTGAGATACGTCCAGGCCTCGCCGTCGGCGCTGTAATCCTCGCGCACCGTGCCCCATTGCCGGTCGCTCAGATACGGTCCCCATTGCCGCCAGTCGCGCAGGCCATGCGCCTGCTCGGCGAGACGCCGGCGCTCCGGATCGGGCCGCGCGCGCCGGCCCCCGGCGGGGAGGATCGGCACCGTCTCAGCCGCCGCGCGCCGCGCTCCGGTCGGCGGTCGGGGGCAGGGGAGGCGACGTGTGGCCGGTGGCGCGCTCGGCGGGCATCGTCAGGTCTCCAGGTACGGCAGCGGGCAGGGGCGGGTGGCGGCGCGGCAGGCGCGTGCTCGCGCAATGGTTGCAAACCTTACGCCGCCGCACACGCCGCCGCCAGTACCGTCACGCAAGCCCCATGCCGCTTCCCGCGCGCGGTCAGCCCGCGCGCTTGACCGTCAGCGGCCCCGGCGCCTGACACGTCGGCATCAGCTCCATCCGGTTGACGTTCATGTGCTTCGGCAGATGCACGACCCACGACACGGCCTCGGCGATGTCGTCCGGGTTCAGCGGCACGGTGCCGGCATAGACCGCCGCCGCCTTGGCGTCGTCGCCGAAGCGGATGTTGCTGAACTCCGACCCGCCGACCAGACCCGGCTCGATGCTGGTCACGCGGACATTGGTGCCGACCAGGTCCGTCTTCAGGTTAAGTGTGAACTGCTTCACGAAAGCCTTTGTCGCGCCATACACATGGCCGCCCGGATACGGATACGTGCCGGCCGTGCTGCCGAGGTTGACGACATGCCCCCGGTCGCGCGCCACCATGCCCGGCAGCAGCGCGCGGGTGACGTGGACCAGCCCGGTGACGTTGGTCGCGATCATCGTGTCCCAGTCGGACAGCTTCGCCGCCTGCGCCGGATCGAGGCCGAGGGCGAGGCCGGCGTTGTTCACCAGCACGTCGACCTCCCGCCACCCGTCGGGCAGGCCGTCGGGCAGGGCGGCGGTCGCCGCGGCGTCGGTCACGTCGAGCGCGACCGGCAGCACGGCGTCGCCCAGCTCGTCGGCCAGCGCCTGCAGCCGCTCGGCGCGGCGGGCGG
>NZ_BANB01000376.1 GCF_000964365.1 Acidisphaera rubrifaciens HS-AP3
GGGCGGCCGGCAGGCGGGTGAACATTTCCAGCCGCGGATCGTCGGGCCGTGTCAGAGACAGGCCGGGCGCAAGTTCGGCGGCAAGAAAGGCAGCCTCTGGCTGCCCTTTGATGAAGCTCATGGCGAGACCTCATGGCTGACGGATACGGACGGGTGGGGGTGCTTCGGCGGCAGATGGGCCCCCGCGGGGCCCGTGGAGCACGGCCGGTCAGACAAACGCGGCAGGCAACAAAGATACGACGAGGCAAGCCGCGACCGGATCGAAGTCACGCGACCGCCAATCCCCCCGGATGACGGCCCTGCCATAAGGATACGACTTCGCAACATTCACCTCGTGTGCAGTGGTCTTTAACGATAATCCTAACTATTTAATGATGTTCGTATCATGGTTACCTTCGTTACCTCATTTATGTCGGTTCTGACACCCATCTCGGTAGTGCCTTCCCACGGCGAATTGTGCAATACAACCGGCGCTCCACAAACCGTACAGCTTCAACTGTGCAGTGTCTGCGCGATACCACTCACGGTAGCGTGAGTGATAACATCAAAAAATAGATTAGTTATTTGAGCGTTAATCTATTATTACCAACTGTGCGCGCCACATCTTCGGAATTGAAACGTGTCTCCGGGCCGGGACGGTGTCCCAGCCGACGCTCACATCTTCGGCAGACAAGCGCAGTCGCCATGACAGTGCGCAATGGCGGCGTCACATTAAGGTTCGAGCTGCCCCGATTCGTCGCCGCCGTGGCGTCGCTTATATTTCGCCTGACGACACAACACGAAAAAAACCGAATAATTGATATGAAGTCGCAACGAACGATCGGCGGACAGGAAACGTTGTCTTCGCCTCAATAGCTTACGGCATGATGTGAGCACGCGGTCATAGCCGCGCTTACTGGCGTCAGGCGCCGGAGAGAATGCTGCGGGCGAGACTCCGCAGACCAGCCCATTGCTGCGCGGCATAGCTGCCTGTCGCCAGCCGCTCGTCTCCGCCGGGGACACCCGTCGCCACATAGGTGCGGCCGAAATCGGCGGTGCTGAACAGCATGTCCCACCAGGGCAGGATCGCGCCATAGTTGCAGCTGCGCTGCCCCGCCGCGAGCACGCCGTGATGGGCCCGGTGAAACCGCGGCGAAATCAGCAGCCGGTCGCCCAGCCAGCCGAAACTCACCCGCGCATTGGCGTGGCTCAGGCTTTCAAGAAAGCGCAGGACAAGGACGAGAAGCGGGAACTGCAGCGGCGGGATCCCGATCATCAGCCCCACCACCAGGAACCAGCCCGCGGAAATGATGTCGTCGAGCAGGTGATTCCGGTCGTCGGACCAGAAGGTCATCTGCCGCTGCGCATGATGCAGCGCATGCAGCGACCACCACCAGCGGAACCGGTGACTGAGCCGATGCCGCCAGTAATCGGCGAAATCGAGGATCGGCACGTACAGGCAGAACGTCACCACCGGGTGACCCAGCAAGGGCGGGAACAGCCGCTCCAGCATCGGCGCGACATAGCCGTGATCGGCCAGCCACCCCGTCATTATGACCTGCAGCTTGTAGAACAGCACGAAGGTCACGAGCGGCAGGATGCCGACACGGGAGATGAAGGTGTAGAGCACGTCGGTCAGCACCGCCCGCGCGTCCGGCCACCGCTCCACCGGCCGCCAGCGCTCCAGCGGCAGACAGACCGCGTAGGTGAGCGCCATCTGCACCACGCCGTAGACCGCGATGAGGGCCCACCCGTAGCTGATATCCTCCCATTCCATGAGCCCGGTGGCGTAGAGCAGCGGAATCAGCGCGTGCTCCTGCAGCCAGCCGGCCACCAGATCGAACGGATAGGTCATGGGCGGAGCCTAAACCTCGCGCGCCGTGGGAACCAGTCCCGCCAGCACGCTGACTTCATTCAGCACGGGCATTCAAAAAGATGCCGTGCGGCGACCGTCCCACCGCGATCGTGCTGATCGAACCGGTCTGCGGGTTCAGCACCGCCACCTTCTGCGCCCAGCGCTCGGTGATCCACAGCATCCCGTCGGGCGCGAAGTCGATGCAGTCCGGGCCGCCGGTGATACGGTAGCTGCGCACCTTCTCCAGCGTCCGGGCGTCGAGCGCGACCGTCGTGCCGTCGACGCGGTTATTGACGTAGATCAGCTTCCCGTCGGGTGACAGGAACAGCTGATGCGCCCCGCGGCCGGTATGGATGCGCCGGATCACGTGCCCGTCCACCGGATCGACCACCGCCACGTCGTCGGCCCCCATGTCGGCCACCAGCACCTGCCCCTCGTGCCACATCACGCCCGCCGGCGTGCGCCCCACCGGCACCTCCCACCGCACCTGCATGTGCGTGAGGTCGATCGCCGCCAGCCGGTCGGTCCCCTGCAGCGAGACGAACACCATGGAGCTGTCCGGCGCATAGGCCAGGTGGCTCGGCATCGAGGCGAGCGGGAAGCGCTTGAGCAGCTTCATCGTCGCCGCGTCGTAGACATCGACCTGATTGCGGGCGAGGCCGTTGACGGTCAGGAACCGGCCGTTCGGGCTGAACCCGAGCTGATACGGATCGGCGATCGGCAGGGTGTGTTGCACCGCGCCGGTCCCGGGATCGAGGAACAGCATCTGATTGCCGGCCGAATCGCCGACCAGCAGGCTGCGGCCATCGGGGCTGAGCGCCACGTGGTGCGGCTCGCGCAGGACGGGGATGCGGCGGATTTCTGTCCGGCTGCTCATGTCCACCACGCTGATGGACGCCCCGGCCGAATTGACCACCAGCGCGATGCCGTGCGCCGCGGCCGGACGGCCGAGGCAGCAGGCCAGCGCCAGGACCGCGAGCATCCGCGACGCGGAAAAAAGTGGGACGGTCGGGCGCTTCATCCGGTCTCTCCGCGGGCCAGCGACCCGGCGCCGCCGGCAAAGGCGGCCGACACCCAGGCGAACAGGACGCTGGCGGTGGTGGCGATCAGCACGTTGTCTGTATAGGCATGGACGGCGATGCCCGCCATGACCAGCCGCAGCAGTCGCCGCTCCGTGACCGGCAGCCGGCGCGTGTGCCACCAGGTCCACAGGACGAAGCTGCCGACCAGGAGCACGAGCCCGAGCCACCCGCCCTCGACCCCGATGCGTAGATATTCGTTGTGCGCGGCATTCGTGCCCAGCAGGCGCGCCAGCGGGGCATCGACGGGGACCAGCTCCTTCCCCGCCCCCACGCCCCAGCCGACCCAGGGCGACGCATCCCACGCCGCGCTGAAATAGGGCCACATCAGGTCGCGGCCCGACAGCCCGCCGGCATCCCCGCGCAGCACCTCCAGGATACGGACCGCCCCGCTCACCTCCGACAGCAGCACCAGCCCCAGCAGGCCGGCCGCCGCGGCCAGCGCCGCGCCCGCGCGCGACCGCGCGCCGA
>NZ_BANB01000375.1 GCF_000964365.1 Acidisphaera rubrifaciens HS-AP3
GGCGGAATGCTGATTCACGCTACCTGCCGGAGCGGGAGGCCGGCAGGAATGTCGAAGGCACTTTCGCTGGATTTGCGGCAACGCGTTGTGGCTGCCGTGCGGGACGAGGGCCTGAGCCATCGGGCGGCAGCAGCGCGCTTCAACGTCAGCAGCGCCAGCGTCAGCCGATGGCGAACGCTGGAGCGGCAGTCTGGCGACGTCCGGCCTGGGCCGTTGGGAGGAGACCGGCGCAGCGCGGCGATCGAAGCGCATGCCGGCCTGATCCTGCGTATGTTCGAGGCCCGCCGCGACATGTCGATTGAAGAACTGCGCGCCGAGCTCGCCAGCCACGGTCTCCGCTTCGGCTACGGGACGCTATGGCGGTTCTTTGCCCGTCACCGGCTGACGCGCAAAAAAAGACGGCGCGCGCCGCCGAGCAGGACCGTCCGGATGTGCTGACGAAGCGCTGGGCCTGGTTCGAGGGACAGATCGATCTCGCCCCCGACCGGCTGGTGTTCGTCGATGAAAGCTGGGCCAGCACCAACATGACCCGGCGCTTATGGCCGCTGTCGGCGCGGCGAACGTCTGCGCATGA
>NZ_BANB01000374.1 GCF_000964365.1 Acidisphaera rubrifaciens HS-AP3
GGGCGCGGCGCTGCTGCGCGCGGGCGTGGTGGGCGGGGTGGTCCACATCGCGCTGGCCTGGATCGCCGGCGGCTATGCCGCGCCGGTGGCCGAGGTCGCGGCCCAGGCGGGACGGCTCTGCGCCGTGCTGGCGCCGGCGAGCCTTGCACCGGACGGGGCGAGGCGCTAGGCGGCAGCGTCCATGACCGGAGGCCTCGGATGACCGCCCGCGACGTCAAGAAAGTCGTGCTCGCCTATTCGGGCGGCCTCGACACCAGCGTCATCCTGAAATGGCTGCAGACGACCTATGGCTGCGAGGTCGTCACCTTCACGGCCGATCTGGGGCAGGGCGAGGAGCTCGAACCCGCCCGGCGCAAGGCCGAACAGGCCGGCGTGCGCGAGATCTTCATCGAGGACCTGCGCGAGACCTTCGTCCGCGACTTCGTATTCCCGATGTTCCGCGCCAACGCGCTGTACGAGGGCCAGTATCTGCTCGGCACCTCCATCGCCCGGCCGCTGATCGCCCAGCGCCAGATCGAGATCGCCGAGATGACCGGTGCCGATGCCGTGGCGCACGGCGCGACCGGCAAGGGCAACGATCAGGTCCGCTTCGAGCTCGCCTATTACGCGCTCAAGCCCGACGTGAAGGTGATCGCGCCGTGGCGGGTCTGGGACCTCACCAGCCGGACGAAGCTGCTGGCATTCGCCGAGGCGCATCAGATCCCGATCGCCAAGGACAAGCGCGGCGAGGCGCCGTTCAGCGTCGATGCCAACCTGCTGCACTCCTCCTCCGAGGGCAAAATCCTCGAGGACCCGGCCGTGGAGCCGGACGAAAGCGTGTTCCAGCGTACCATCAGCCCGGAACAGGCCCCCGACCGCCCGACCGTCATCAGCATCGACTTCGAGCGCGGCGATCCGGTGGCGATCGACGGGACGCGCATGTCGCCGGCGACCCTGCTGACGCGGCTGAACGCGCTCGGCCGCGAGAACGGCATCGGCCGGCTCGATCTGGTGGAAAACCGCTTCGTCGGTATGAAGTCGCGCGGCGTGTACGAGACGCCGGGCGGCACCATCCTGCTCGCGGCGCATCGCGGGATCGAAAGCATCACCCTCGACCGCGAGGCGGCGCATCTGAAGGATCAGCTCATGCCGCGCTATGCGGAGCTGATCTATAACGGGTTCTGGTTCAGCCCGGAGCGGCGGATGCTCCAGGCGCTGATCGACGAGAGTCAGCAGAGCGTGACCGGGCAGGTCCGGCTCAAGCTGTACAAGGGCAACGTCATCGTCATCGGCCGCGAGAGTCCGCACAGCCTCTATTCCATGAAGGTCGTCACCTTCGAGGAGGACGAGGGCGCCTATGACCAGGTGGACGCGCAGGGCTTCATCAAGCTCAACGCGCTGCGCCTGCGCCTCGGCGCCATGGCCGGACGGCGCGGCGGGACGCTGTAGCCGCCGCCCACCCGACGCGTCAGCGCGGCCCGGGGCCGGTCCCCCTCAGGACAGGCGGAGGCCGGGCGGGGCGTCGAGCACGTCCAGGGCCAGCAGGACGAGGC
>NZ_BANB01000373.1 GCF_000964365.1 Acidisphaera rubrifaciens HS-AP3
GGCGGCTGGCCGATGCGGGCGTCGCGGTGACGGTGCTGCCGGCGACCGACCTGTTCCTCAGCGGGCGCAGCCACGGCCATGCCGTCCCGCGCGGCGTGCTGCCGCTCGCGCGGCTGCGGGCGGCGGGCGTGACGTGCAGCGTCTCGACCAACAACGTGCTCAACCCGTTCACGCCGTACGGCGACGCGAACCTGCTGCGCATGGCCAATCTCTATGCCAATGTCTGCCATGTCGGGCGGCCGGAGGAGATGGCCGACTGCCTCGCCATGGTCACCGACGCGGCCGCGCGGCTGCTGCGCGCCGACGGCTATGGCGTGCGGGAAGGGGCGGCCGCCGACCTCGTGCTGTTCGACGCCCCGGACGAGGCCGCGGCGGTTGCCGAACTCGCCCCTCCGCTGTGGGGCATGAAGGCCGGGCGGATGACGTTCACCCGCCAGCCGGTGACCTTGCACCGACCGCCACAGGAGTGACGCCGATGCCCATGCTGGACGTGCCCGTCATCGACATCGCGCCGTTCCGCGACGGACGCGACCCGGACGGCGTCGCGCGCGCCGTCGATCGCGCCTGCCGCGAGATCGGCTTCCTCGTCATCGGCGGCCACGGCATCGACCCGGCGCTGGTCGATGCCACCCGCGCGACTGCGCGCGACTTCTTCGACCTACCGCTGGCCGAAAAGCGCCGCGTCGCGCGCCCCGCGCCCAATGTCGCGCGCGGCTATATCGGCATGGAGGAAGAGAGCGTCGGCCGCTCGCGCGATCCGTCCGCGACGGCGGGCGACCTCAATGAAAGCCTGATGATCGGCCCGGTCGATGCGCCCGATGCCGCCTATGCCGCGGCGGGCGGCGCGCATTTCGCGGCGAACCTGTGGCCCGCGCGGCCGGCGGCGCTGCGCGACGTATGGTCGGACTACTACCGCGCGATGGGCGGGCTCGCGGCGGTGCTGATGCGCATCTTCGCCCGTGCCCTCGATCTGGACGAGCGGCATTTCGATCCGCTGATCGACCGCCACATCAGCCGGCTGCGGGTGCGCAACTACCCGGCGCCGGCGACCCCGCCGCTGCCCGGGCAGATACGCGCGGGCGCGCACAGCGACTACGGCAGCCTGACGATCCTGTGCACCGAGGACCGGCCCGGCGGCCTGCAGGTCTGCAACGCCGAGGGGGCGTGGCGCGACGTGCCGATCGTGCCGGACACGTTCATCGTCAACATCGGCGACCTGATGGCGCGCTGGACCAACGATACCTGGGTCAGCACCCTGCACCGCGTCGTCAACCCGCCGGCCGCGGCGGGGGCGGCGAGCCGGCGGCTCAGCCTCGTGTTCTTCCACAACCCGAACTACGACGCGCCGATCGAAAGCCTCGTGCCGGGGCCGGCGAAATACCCGCCCACCACCTCGGGCGCCCATCTCGCGCGGCTGTTCAGCACGACGCAGAATCCCGCCGCCGCCTGATCGCGCCCTATTCGAAGATGTCGAGCGGCAGGAAGGCCGAGACGATCAGGTTCGGCACGTCCACTACCTGACTGACCTTCAGGTCGACTGCCACGCTGGTCAGGCAGTACGCCTGCTCGCGCGATAGGCCGCGCGTGTCCACGATGTAGTCGATCATGTTCAGCAGCGCGTTCTGCGCCGCCATCGTCAGGTTCTCGCTCTCGTTGCGCTCGCCGTTGCGGCTGACCGGGATGCCGGTCGTCGCATAGAAACGCCGCGGCGCGGCCATCTCCGGCTTGGTGAAATAGCCGGGATGCTCGAATGACGGATCGGTCTGGCCGCGTCGCTGCGCCTCGCCCTTCAGCACGTCGAAGCGGGCGGTGAACAGCGCGCTCGTCTCGACCGCCGTGCCGCAGGACTCGCCGTCGCCCTGCGCGAAATGCGCGTCGCCGACGGAGAACAGGCCGCCCGGCTGATAGACCGGCAGATACAGCGTGGCGCCGGCGGTCAGCTGCTTGATGTCCACGTTGCCACCCGTCTCGTGCGGCGCGATCGTGCGTATGGCGGTCGCGGCGATCGCGGGATCGTCGGGCACGGCCGCCGCCGCATCGGGC
>NZ_BANB01000372.1 GCF_000964365.1 Acidisphaera rubrifaciens HS-AP3
GGCGGGGACGGAGGCGCCGCGCGCGCCCGCCGCCGATTGCGGGCTGTGTCCGCGGCTCGCCGAGTACCGCGCGGCCAACCGCGCGGCCAATCCCGACTGGCACAACGCGCCGGTGCCGAGCTTCGGGCCGCTCGACGCGCGGCTGCTGGTGGTCGGCATGGCGCCGGGCGTGCGCGGCGCCAACCGCACCGGGCGGCCGTTCACTGGCGATCATGCCGGCATCCTGCTGTACGAGACGCTGCTGGCGCACGGCTTCGCCGCCGGCACATACCGCGCCGCGGCCGATGACGGGCTGACGCTGCACGATTGCCGCATCGTCAACGCCGTGCGCTGCGTCCCCCCCGCCAACCTGCCGACCCCGGCCGAGACGACCACCTGTAACCGCTTCCTGCGCGCGGAGCTGCAGGCGATGACCGGGCTGCGCGCGGTCCTCGCTCTCGGCGTGCTGGCGCACGCGGCGGTGCTGAAGGCGTGCGGGATGCCGGTCTCGCGCCTGCGCTTCAGTCACGGCGCGATCCACGAGCTGCCGGACGGGCTGCTGCTCGCCGACAGCTTCCACGTCTCCCGCTACAACACCAATACCGGCCGCCTGACGGGCGAGATGTTCGACGCCGTGGTGGCGACCGTCGCCGCCCGCGTCCGCGACTGACGCGCAGGCGGGCACAGACCGGCCAGGCGTTACAGCGAAACGTTCAGGCGGCAACCACCGCCGCATCGGCCTGCATGGCCCGGGCGACCCATTCCGCCGCCTTGATGCCGTCCACGCCGGCCGAGAGGATGCCGCCGGCGTAGCCCGCCCCCTCGCCCGCCGGATACAGGCCGCGCACCTCGGGGCATTGCCCGTCATGGCCGCGCGCGATCGACACCGGCGAGGAGGTGCGCGTCTCCACCCCGGTCAGCACCGCGTCCGCGAGGTCGAACCCCGCGAGCTTGCGCCCGAAGGCGGGCAGCGCCGCGCGGATGGCCGCCGTCGCGAACTCCGGCAGGCAGGCGGCAAGATCGGTCGGCCGCACGCCCGGGCGGTAGGACGGGATCACCGCGCCGAGCGCCGTGGACGGGCGCGCGGCGAGGAAGTCCTCCACGCGCTGCACCGGCGCGGCATAGGTGCCGCCGCCCGCGACGAAGGCCGCGTCCTCCCACCGCCGCTGGAAGTCGATGCCGGCGAGCGGACCGCCCGGATAGTCGGCCGGCGTGATGCCGACGACGATGCCGGCATTGGCGTTGCGCTCGGCCCGCGAATACTGGCTCATGCCGTTGGTCACGACGCGCCCGCGCTCCGATGTCGCCGCCACCACGGTGCCGCCCGGACACATGCAGAAGCTGTACACCGACCGCCCGTGCGCGCCGTGCTGCACGAGCTTGTAGTCCGCGGCGCCGAGCCTTGGATCGCCCGCCGCGTCGGCGAAGCGGGCGCGGTCGATCAAGGTCTGCGGATGCTCGATGCGCAGGCCGATGGAGAACGGCTTGGCCTGCATCGGCACGCCCGCCGCGTGCAGCATCGCGAAGGTGTCGCGCGCCGAATGGCCCACCGCGAGCACGGCGTGCGATGCCGGCAGCACGCTGCCGTCCGACAGCGCGAGGGCGCGCAGCGCGCGGCGCCCGTCCGGCAGCGTCGCGAGGTCGATGCCCGTGACCTGCGTCCCGAAGCGGTATTCGCCGCCGAGCGCGGTGATGCGCGCGCGCATCGACTCCACGATGGTGACGAGGCGGAACGTACCGATATGCGGCTTGCTGACGACCAGGATCTCGGCCGGCGCGCCGCTCGCGACGAATGCCTCCAGCACGCGGCGGGCGCGGTTGGCCGGGTCCTTGATGCCGCTGTAGAGTTTGCCGTCCGAGAAGGTGCCGGCCCCGCCCTCGCCGTACTGCACGTTCGACGCGGGATCGAACACGCCGCGGCGCCAGAACGCCCAGGTGTCGCGGGTGCGGATGCGCACCGGCTGTCCGCGCTCGATGATGATCGGACGATAGCCGGCCTCGGCCAGGGTCAGCGCCGCCAGCAGGCCGCACGGCCCGGCGCCGATCACCACGGGGCGCGGCGCGGACACATGCGGAGCCGGCGCGGGCGGCCGGTAGGCGAGGTCCGGCACCGGCCCGACATGCGGATCGTCCGCGCAGCGGCGCAGCGTCGCGGCCGCGTCGGCGACGCGGACATCGACGGAATAGACGAGGCTGATCCGTCCGCGGCTGCGCGCATCGTAGCCGCGGCGCGCGACCGCGTGATCGAGCAGCGCGTCCGCGCCGATCCCGAGACGGGCGGCGACGGCGTCGCGCAGCGCGCCCGCGTCGTGGTCGAGCGGCAGGCGCAGCTCCGTCACGCGCAGCATCGCGGTCCCGTCACCCGGCCCCGGCGCCATGGACGTGACGCCGGCCGGACGCCGCTCAGGCGCCGGCGCGCTGGAGCTCATAGACACGTCCGCGCAGCAGCGCGAGGTCGAGGATCGGGGTCGCGATCCCGTCCGGCCGGCGGCGCAGCAGGTCGGCGAGCACATGCTCCACCTCCGCCGCCACGCCCTTGCGCATGTCGCGCAGCATCGAGGCGTGCGCGGTGGAACCCGGCTCGGTCAGGGCGGCCAGCATGCGGTCGTGCACGGCGGGACGCGGCGGATGGCCGCAGGCGCCGGCGATCGCCTCGCATTCCGCGAGGGCGCGACGCGACAGGTCGGCCCCGCCCACCGCCACGATCTCGCCGATCGTGCCCTGCATCAGGCAGGTGACGGCGGCGAGCGTCGCCAGCAGCATCCACTTCTCCCACATCTCCTGCACGATCGCGTCGCTGCGCCGGACGTCGAGGGTGGGGATCGACAGCGCCGCGGCGATCGCATCCGCACGCGCCGTCGCCGCGCCGTCGAGTTCGCCCCACACCAGCGTCTGCGGCGGCGCGAGGTGCAGGATGGCGCCGCCCTCGCCCAGCGTCGCCGGGATCACGCACAGGCCGCCCAGCACGGCGGCCGGCCCGAACGCCGCGCGCAGCACGTCGAGATGGTGCATGCCGTTGAGCAGCGGCAGCACCGCCGTCTGCGGCCCGACCGCCGGCAGCATGCTGCGGATCGCGCCGTCGAGGTCGTAGCCCTTGCACGCGAGCACGATCAGGTCGTACGGCGTGTCGATCGCCTCGGACAACAGATGCGGCGGCGTGCCGAGATCGGCGTCGCCGAGCGGGCTGCGGATCACCAGGCCGTGGCGCACCAGTTCCGCCGCGCGGCGCGGGCGCACCAGGAACGTGACGTCGCGCCCGGCCGCCAGCAGACGGCCGCCGTAATACCCGCCGAGCGCGCCGGCCCCGACCACCAGGATGCGCATGGGCCTCTCCCCTTCCGAAACCGCGCCCGCATACAGACGCGCCGGGCGGCGCGGGGCAAGGGGGGCGGCCGCAGACCCGCCGCCCGGTCGTCCGGCGCCCCTTCCGCCTCGGATCGGCCGCTGTCATATGTCGTTTGTCACTTACGTCCGCCCCTAGCTATGCGCGATGCCGGCCGGTCCGCGGGATGCGGGCAGCCGACGGCGGGGCGGACCAGTCGGGAGAGCTTGATTTGGCGAGGGTTTCGCGGGCGCAGGCGGCGGCCAACCGGGCGGCCTTGGTCGATACCGCGTCCAGAATGTTCCGCGAGCGCGGGTATGACGGCGTGGCCATCGCCGAGATGGCGGCGGCCGCCGGCTTCACGCATGGCGGGTTCTACGGCCAGTTCGCGGCCAAGGCAGCGCTGGCGGACGAGGCGCTCGCCCACGCCTTCGCCGCCGCCCGGGCACGCTGGCAGCAGCTCGCCGCGGCCGACGCCGATGGACCTGTGGACGGGGACGCGGACGGGGACGCGGACGGGGCGGCGATCGACCGGCTGCTCGCCCGCTACCTGTCGGCCGCGATGCGCGACAACTGGGGCGACGGGTGCCCGGCGGTGGCGCTCGGCATGGACACCGCCCGGCAGCCGGCAGAGAGCGGCATCCACGCGACCTATGCCGCCGGGCTGCGCGGCATGATCGCGGCGCTGGAGGAGATGCTGCCGCCCGACTGGCCGGCGCGGCGGCGGCGGGAGCGGGCCCTGCTGCTGATGGCGACGATGGCGGGGGCGCTGACGCTCGCGCGCGGCCTCGGCGATGATCCGCTGTCCGACGAGATACTCGCGACCGTGCACCGCGAGGGCCGGCTTGTGGCGGGACTGGCGACGGCGAGCCCGGCGACGGCGACGGCGGCGCAGGACGAAGAGCGGACGGCCGGGCCGCTGGTCGCGCGGGCCCGGCACGGCTAGAGGGCGCCGGGCTGGATTCGCCGTCCGGCGCGCGTCCGGCCGGTCATGGCAGCCACTCCCCGACCCTCCGATCCGCACGCCCATCTCGGCTATTGGCTGAGAACGGTCTCGAATGCCGTATCCCATGCCTTCGCCCGCAAGCTCGACGGCGCGGGCGTCACGGTCGCCGAATGGGTGGTGCTCCGGACCCTGCACGACCTCGACCCCGTCGGGCCGTCGGAGCTGGCGGCGCGCATGGGCATGACCAAGGGGGCGATCTCGAAGCTGGCCGACCGGCTTGTCGGAAAGGAACTGTTGGTCCGGGCCGCCGATCCGGGGGACAGGCGGGCGCATCGGCTGGCCCTGACGCCGGCCGGCCGCGCCCTCGTCCCGCGCCTCGCGGACATCGCCGAAACCTGCCTGAGGCTGCAGGGCCTTCTCGATCAGCCGTCCCTGCGGGCGATGCTGCTGCCGCGTATGCTGACGCTCGGGGCGTCGACCGTGGGCGCGTTCCTGCGCCGGCAAGCGGCGTTTTCGCTGGACGGCCTCGCCGGCCGCATCCGCTGTCCGACCCTGGTGGTCGACTGCGAAGGCGACTTCGCGTCCCAGTCCGAACGCCTCTTTGCCGCACTCCGCTGCGAGAAGACGCTGGTTGCGCTCGACGCGGCAAGCGGCGCGGGCGGCCATTGCGGCGGGCTCGGGCAGCAGGTCTGGGCGGGCGCGGTGTTTCCGTGGATCGCACACACCGTGGGATGGCGGGACTGACGCCGAAAAAGGGCACGTTCACGGATTCGTCAACGCACGTCGGGGCGCCGC
>NZ_BANB01000371.1 GCF_000964365.1 Acidisphaera rubrifaciens HS-AP3
GTCATAGGTCTCGATCAGCCGGCGCAGCCCGTCGAGCGCGCCGGCGATGGCGTCGCGCAGCGCCGTGTCGTCCTCGTCCGCGAACAGCGCCTTGATCTCGCCCGGCGTCCGGCCGCCGGTCAGCCGCCAGTAGGCGAGCGCGCCGACGCTGCCGGTGACACCCGCGAAGGCGCCCGCCTCGGCCATCGCGGCGAGCAGCGTCATCTGTGGCGAGTAGCCGAGTTCGACCTGGCTCTGATGCGGCACGTGGCCGGTCTTGTAGTCGAGCACGGTCAGCGTCTCGCCATGGCGTTCGATCCGGTCGGCGCGGCCGTGCAGGACGAACGGGCCGCCGGGCCCCGTCAGCGTGAAGTCGCCGGCGATCTCCGCATGGACCGCCGACGGGGCGCCGAGCGCTGCCACTCGCTCCGCCTCGTGCGCGGCG
>NZ_BANB01000370.1 GCF_000964365.1 Acidisphaera rubrifaciens HS-AP3
GGGTCGAGGGTTCGAATCCCTTCGCCCGCTCCAGGTTTTCTTAAGGAAATCAGCGAGTTAGAGCGGTCCCTCGGGCCGCTTTTTGCTTACCCGTCCCCGCGTCCAATCGCGGGTAAGCGACGGGTAAGCATGCGAAGGCCGATTTCAGGCGGAAAGTCCATGTAGAGACGACCATCGACGAGTTGGTAAGCCTTAGACTAGCGCGGGGCTTCAGGCAGCATGGTCGGTCGTCCTCGCCGCAGTGACCTGGGCCCTATCGGGGGGATTGCGCCCTGGATCGTGCTTACCGAGACGCGGGTCCGTGGCTTGGTAAGCAAGCGATTCGTCTGAACCGTCGATCCCGACCAAATGATCGCCGCTGTCCACTGGGGTTCGCCGGCTCGAGTGGGTCAGCGCTCGATTTTTCACTCACGTCGCCCGCGCCCTTAGCGGCGTGAGGGGGGCTCGTCAGGCTGGGGCGCTCTCCGCCGCGATCCGGTCCAGCAAGGCCCTGGTTTCCTCTGAAAATTCGAGTGCGACTGCGGCGAGGTTTTCCCGCAGATGAGCGAGGCAGGACGTGCCAGGGGTCAGCAGGATGTTGGGCGCGCTACGCAAGGGGTCCGCTGCGCGCGCCGGCCCCGCGGGTCTGCAAGGACGGATTTCGCCGGAGCTCACGCGGGCGTCAGCGATGATAGCTGGCTCGCCAGCCATCGGGTGGCCGGGCCGAGCTCGACGCCGGCCTTCCAGACCAGGTCGTAGACCAGTCGGCGCCGGGCCAGACCGGTGTCGGCCATGTTCAGGGCGACGAGGCGACAGGCGGCCATGTCGGGTTCGACCAGATGCGCCGGAAGACTGCCCCAGCCTAGTCCCGCGCGGATCATGGCGTGTTTGGCCCCGAGATCGCTGGTGCGCCAGGTTTCGGCGGCGATCACGCCGAACTCCCGATTCTCGGTCGGCTCGGCGCGGTCGGTAAGCACAATCTGCACATGCCGGCGCAGATCGTCCCATTCGATCCGGCCGGGGCCGGCCGCCAGCGGATGATCGGGCGCCGCCACCAGGATCAGATCGATGTCCAGCACCGCCGTGCGCTCGAAGTCCGGGTGGTTCACCATCAGCGAGGCGAGCAGGCCGATCCCGTGGGATCCGTTCCGCACCGCCGCCACCGACGCGGACAGGTTCTCGACCATGATCCGCAGGGGCACGCCGGGCCAGGCTTCGCGAAATCGCCCCACCACCGGCAGCAGCAACGACATGGGGAACTGCCCGTCGACCACCAGACGCACCTCGGGCTCCACAGCCGCCCGCACCATCCGCGCCCGCTCGCTCATGCGCGCCAGGTCGTGCGCCACCTGTCGGGCCTGAGGCAGCAACGCCTTTCCGCCGACGGTCAGAACCGGCCGATAGAGACTGCGGTCGAACACCGCAAATCCGACGAGGTCCTCCAACTTGTCGATCGCATAGGTCACCGCAGGCTGGGTGCGGTTCAGGCGCCGCGCCGCTGCCGAGAAACTGCCCGCGTCAACGACGGCGAGGAATGCGTCGATCTGGCTGAGGCTGATGGCGGATAGATTATCCATAATCTTTGATTATGATGATGGCAGGTTTTTTCCCAGAATATTTTTGTCTTCTGTGGTGGCACATCCGGCCCGTCCTGGGAACGGAGAGTGCCATGCCAAACCTTCTTGTCCTTCAGAACAGCGCGAACCTGGAGACATCGGTCAGCCGCAGGCTGGTCGCCACCTTCGTTGAAGCCTATGTCAAGCGCCATCCGGATGCGGAGATCGTCCACCGCGATCTCGCCCGAAATCCCCTTCCGCACCTGTCGCCGTCCCTGGCCGCCGCGCTGCTGCCCGGGCAGGGCGCCGCGACCCCTGATCTTGGATCGGCCGATATTTTGACGGAGGAGCTCGAGGCGGCGGACATCATCGTCATCGGCGCCCCCTTCTACAATTTTACCATCCCGTCGACGCTCAAGGCCTGGCTCGATCACGTCGTCCGGGTCGGCCGCACCTTCGCCTATGTGGACGGCGCCCCGCGGGGCCTGCTCCCTCCCGGGAAAAAGGTGATCGCCTTCGTCGCGAGCGGGGGCGCCTATGGCGACGGTCCGGCGTCCGCGATGGACTTTGCGACGCCCTACCTGCGGTTCATCTTCGGGTTCATGGGCGTGACCGATATCGAGATCGTCCGGGCCGAGTGGCAGGCTGTGCCCGAGCGGGGCGCCAGTTCGGCGCAGGCGGCGACTGAGCGCGCGCGGAACCTGGCCGCGCAGATCGGAACGGCGATCCCCCCCTACCAGCAGCCGGACGGATCCATCCCGCGCCGCTCAGGCCTTGCGGCGAGCCTGTGAAAAGACCGTCTCGACAAGCTGGTCGGCATAGGCGTGCGTCAGGGGATGCACGCCCGTGAGGAGATGAAAATACAGGCAGCCAAAGACCTGATCGACGATGATCTCCAGATCGATCTCCGCGGGAAAGCTTCCATCTGACTGAGCCCCATGCCGTGGTGGACGAGGCGCTCGACGTGCTCTCGCCGGAGTTCGACAGGCCGTATGCGCGGGCCGGGCGGCCCGGCATTGCGCCGGAGAAGCTGCTGCGGGCGCTGCTGCTGCAGGCGTTCTATTCCGTTCGGTCCGAACGGCAGCTGATGGAGCAGCTGGACTACAACCTGCTGTTCCGCTGGTTCGTCGGCCTGTCGATGGACGCGCCGGTGTGGGACGCCAGCACGTTCAGCAAGAACCGGGACCGCCTGCTGGACGGCGACGTGGCGCAGCGTCTGCTGGCGGCGGTGGTCGCGCAGCCTCGGATCA
>NZ_BANB01000369.1 GCF_000964365.1 Acidisphaera rubrifaciens HS-AP3
CGCGGAGATCGGGCACCGAGTCCACCAGGGTGCCGTCGAGGTCGAAGACGAGGGTCGGTTGCATGTCGATCCTGCTGACGTGTTGTTCGGGCTTTGACACGGAGGCTCGCGGACCGCTACCCAAATCCGACAATGTCAGCGACCGCCATCATCCTCGCCGCCGGGCTGGGCACGCGGATGAAGTCCGCGCTTCCCAAGGCCCTCCACCCGATCGCCGGCCGGCCGATGCTCGCGCATCTGCTGGATGCCGCGGCGGCCGTGTTCGACCGCATGGTGATCGTCGCCGGCCCCGACATGCCGGGCCTCGCTGCCGCCGCCGCGCCGCATCCGGTCGTGGTGCAGCACGAGCGTCTCGGCACCGCTCACGCCGCCCTGCAGGCCGCCGACCTGTTCGGCGAGGGCGAGGTGGCCGTCCTGTATGCGGACAACCCGCTGGTCACGCCCGCGACGCTGCGGCGTCTGCTCGACCGGGCGCGGGCGGGGGACGCCGCGCTGGCGCTGCTGGCCATGCGCCCGGACGATCCGGGCCGCTACGGCCGCGTGCTGCACGAGGGCGAGCAGGTCCGCCGGATCGTCGAATGGGCCGACGCGACCGAGGCCGAGCGGGCGGAGGGGCTGTGCAACGCCGGCGTGTTCTGCGCCGCCGCGGCACCGTTCGCGCGCTGGCTGCGGGCGGTCGGGTGCGACAATGCGAAGCGTGAGTACTACCTCACCGACGTGGCCGCGCTGGCCGCCGCCGAGGGCGCGGTGGTCGCGGTCGAGGCGCCGTATGACGAGCTGCGCGGCATCAACAGCCGCGTCGAACTGGCCGAGGCGGAGGCCGTCGTACAGACGCGGCTGCGCCGGGCGGCGATGGAGGGCGGGGTCACGATGACGGACCCGGCCAGCGTGTTCCTGTGCGCCGACACCGTCCTGGCGCCGGATGTGACGATCGGCCCGAACGTCGTGTTCGGCCCGGGCGTCGCGGTGGAGACGGGGGCGGAGATACGCGCCTTCAGCCATGTCGAGGGCTGCCGCGTCGGCCCCGGCGCGATCGTCGGCCCGTTCGCGCGGCTGCGGCCCGGGGCGGTGCTGGGCAAAGGCGCGCATGTCGGCAATTTCGTCGAGGTGAAGGCGGCGACCCTCGGCGACGGAGCGAAGGCCAATCACCTCGCCTATATCGGCGACGCAAGCGTCGGCGCGCGGACCAACATCGGCGCCGGCACGATCACCTGCAATTACGACGGTGTCGCCAAGCACCGCACGGCGATCGGCGCTGACGCCTTCATCGGCTCCGACAGCATCCTCGTCGCCCCGGTCAGCATCGGCGACGGCGCGCTCGTCGCCGCCGGCAGCGTGATCACCGAGGACGTGCCCGACGGCGCGCTAGCGCTCGGCCGCGCCCGGCAGGCGACCAAGCCCGGCCGCGCCCGCCTGCTGCGGCGCAAGGAGAAAGCCTGATCATGTGCGGGATCATCGGCGCGATCGGCCTGCGTCCTGCCGCCCCGCTGCTGATGGATGCGCTGCGGCGGCTCGAATATCGCGGCTATGACAGCGCGGGTGTCGCGACGCTCGACGACGGGCGCATCGACCGCCGGCGGGCGGAAGGCAAGCTCGTCAACCTCGCCCGCGTGCTGGAGACGACGCCGCTGCCCGGCACGACCGGCATCGGTCACACCCGCTGGGCGACGCACGGCGCGCCGACCGAGGGCAACGCGCATCCGCACGGCACCGCGCGCGTCGCCATCGTCCACAACGGCATCATCGAGAACCACGCCGAGCTGCGCGCCGAGCTGGAGGCGGCCGGGCAGGTGTTTTCGACCGAAACCGACACCGAGACGGTGGCGCAGCTGGTCGACCTCAACCTGCGTCGCGGCATGGCGCCGGTCGAGGCGGCGGCGGCGGCGCTGCGCCGGCTGGAAGGCGCCTATGCGCTGGCGATGATCTTCGCCGGCCACCCGGAGCTGATCATCGCGGCCCAGCACGGCGCGCCGCTCGCGGTCGGGTTCGGCGAGGACGAGATGTTCGTGGGCTCCGACGCGCTGGCCCTCGCCCCGCTGACCCGGCGCATCGCCTATCTGCTCGACGGCGACTGGGCGATCGTGGACCGGCAGGGCGCGCGCTTCTTCGACGCGGGCGGCGCCCCGGTCGCGCGCGAGATCAAGCTCACCCGGCTGACCGGGGCGGCGATCGGGCGCGGCAACTACCGCCACTTCATGGAAAAGGAGCTGCACGAGCATCCGGCGGTGATCGGCGACACGCTGCACCGCATGGTCGATCCGGGCACGCGCGCGGTCGCGCTGCCGAAGCTGCCGTTCGATCTTGCCGCCATCCCGCGCCTGACGGTCAGCGCCTGCGGCTCGGCGTTCTACGCGGGGCTCGTGGGGCGTTGGTGGTTCGAGACGCTCGCCCGCCTGCCCGCGGATGCCGACGTCGCGAGCGAGTTCCGCTATCGCGCGCCGCCGCTGACCGAGGGCGGTCTGGGCCTGCTGGTCAGCCAGTCGGGCGAGACCGCCGATACGCTCGCCGCCCTGCGCTACCTGCGTGCCGAGCGCCAGCATGTCCTGTCGGTCGTCAACGTGCCGGAGAGCAGCATGGCGCGCGAGAGCGACGCGGTGCTGGAGACCGTCGCCGGCCCGGAAATCGGCGTCGCCAGCACCAAGGCGTTCACCGCGCAGCTGGCCGTGCTCGCCTGCCTCGCCATCGCGACCGCGCGGGCGCGCGGCGCGATCGACGCGGCGCGGGAGGCGGCGCTGACGGCGAGCCTCCTGGAAATCCCCGCCCGCGCCGCCGCGGTGCTGGAACAGGACGCGGAGATCCAGCGCGTCGCCGCGATCCTCGCCGAGGCGCGCGACGTGCTCTATCTCGGCCGCGGCAACTGCTTTCCGATCGCGCTGGAAGGCGCGCTGAAGCTCAAGGAGATCAGCTACATCCACGCCGAGGGCTATGCCGCCGGCGAGATGAAGCATGGGCCGATCGCGCTGATCGACCCCGCCGTGCCGGTGATCGCCATCACGCCGTCCGGCCCGCTGTTCGACAAGACGGCGTCGAATCTGCAGGAAGCGGCGGCGCGCGGCGGCCGGATCATCGTGTTCAGCGACGCGGCGGGGGCGGCACGGCTGCGCGGGATCGCGGCGGAGACGATCGTCCTGCCGGACGTCGATCCCTTCGCCGCGCCCTTGCTGTACGCGATCCCGGTGCAGCTCCTCGCCTATCACGTGGCGGTGCGCAAAGGCACCGACGTCGATCAGCCGCGCAACCTGGCGAAGTCCGTCACCGTCGAGTAGCGCGCTATTTCTGCGGATAGTCGAAGCTGAACTTCTCGTCGAACGGCGCCCACCAGTTCGGCACGCCCGTCTCCTTGTCGACGTGATGCAGGAAGCCGTTGGCCTCCGGGCTTTCGTAATGCAGGACGACGGTATAGCGGCCCGGCCCGTCCATCTTGACGTTGTTCGCGTAATGCGGCCCGTCCTTGGCGGTCATCGCCAGCATGGTGCCGTCGGCGCTCCAGGACGTGCCGTCCTTGGTCAGCCGGTAGGTGATCTTCATGTACGGTATCCATGCGCCGTCGCCGAAGCCCCACACGTTGTCGGCGGTCGCGTGCACGTCCGTCTCCAGGTGGATGGCGTCCGGCCCCATCGCCATGCCGGGCGGCATCGGCGCCATCTCGATGCCGACGAGATAGCTCGCGGCGATCTCCATGTCGTGGGCGTGTACCGGGCCGCCGATCGGAAACTCGCGCGCGGCGGCGGCGGCGGGGAGCGCCAGGATGGCGGCAGCCGTCAGGCTGCGCAGGAACAGGGGGTTCATGCGTTGGGTACTCCTTGAAAGGAAGGCGGATCAGGTGCGCGCGACGGCGGCGCGCGCGGGCTCGTGGGTGACCAGGCGACGGGCGACGTAGAGGGCGACCAGCACGCCGACATAGGCGGCGACCTGCACGCCCATCGGCTGATCCGAATAGCCCACCAGTGCCTTCAGGCTGCGGCCTACCAGACTGTCCTCCGGCAGCACGCCGGACGTGTCCCACAGCGCGTAGCCCCAGGCCGGGATCAGGTTGGCCCGCGCCAGGATGGCCGCCGCCTGTCCCGCCATGCCGGCGGCGAGCAG
Source organism: Acidisphaera rubrifaciens HS-AP3 (assembly GCF_000964365.1). Classification (GTDB taxonomy): domain Bacteria; phylum Pseudomonadota; class Alphaproteobacteria; order Acetobacterales; family Acetobacteraceae; genus Acidisphaera; species Acidisphaera rubrifaciens. Next base: position 4,087 of record NZ_BANB01000369.1, read on the forward strand.
GGAGACCAGGGTGTTCGTCACCGCGAACAGATGACGGATCGGAATGGCGACGAGGCCGCGATAGAGCAGCCACGACATCGCGCCGCCGCCGAGCACGCCGAGCGCGCCGCCGACCAGCAATCCCGCCGCGCTGACGCCCGACGATGCGGCGATGCCGTACAGGAACAGCACCACCTCCGCCCCCTCGCGCCAGACGGCGACGGCGATCACGGTCGCCATGGCGAACAGCGTCTTCTCGCCCGCAGCCACCGCGCGCCCCATCTGCTTCATCTCGCGCGCCATCTCGCGCCCGTGGGACGCCATCCAGACGGTGTGCCAGCCGAGCATGACGACGGCGACGCAGAGGATGGTGGCGTTGAAAACTTCCTGTCCGTTGCCCGACAGCGCGTTGCTGATGGTGCCGGCAAAGGCCGCGATCAGCCCGGCACCGGCGACGCCCGCCGCGATGCCGCCGGCGACATAGGCGGCGCGGCCGCGTATCCCCTCGGTCGCGGCCAGCACGATGCCGACGATGAGGCCGGCCTCCAGCACCTCGCGGAAGACGATCAGCAGGCTGCCGAGCATCGCGTTATTCCTTCGCGGCCGGCGCGGTGGCGACGATCGTGCCGGTCGCCTTGTCCGGGTGATAGTCGTCGAAGAACTTGTAGGTGCCGGGATGCAGCGGGCCGGCCCACACCGTCACCTTGCCGCCGCCCACCACGATCTTCTCGAACTTCATGTCATAGCTTTCGAACTCGCTGACCGACCCGTCCTGGTTGTCGAGCGTGATGCGGAACCGCTCCCCGGCCGGCACGCTGAGCTGCCCCGGCGTGAAGCGGTGGTCCTTGAGCGTGAGCGTGTAGGTCGGCGCATCCGCGGCCCACGCGGGCGCCGCGACGGTGCCGAGGGCCGGAAGGCACAGGACCGGCAGGCAGATGGCCGTGAAGGCGGTTGCGAAGGAGCGGGCGCGCCGTGGCATCGGTTCGTTCCCTGGAGTTGCGGGCCTGGTGGACGGAGACGGGTGGGCGAAGACGGTGAAAACGGACGCGCGGGTGTTGCCCGTCCGGCCTGTCTCCGGTAGTTACTGCGAATGGTTCGCGTTTGCAAGGCCGGTGACGGACTTACGCGCGACTGCAAGGAGCCGCCGCCCCATGACCTGCCCGTTCCTGAAAGACCCGTATCCCGGATGCCGTGACATGGGATCGGATGCCGCGTGATGCAGGGGCACGCGCTCGCTTTCATGCGCATACCGTTCGACGTGCTGGCCGCGATCGACAGCCGATGGCTGCACTACGCGCTGCAGCCGGTCCATTACCTGATCCGAATCGTTCACATCCTCTCGATGGCGGCGTTTTTCGGCGGCATCGGCCTGCTGGATTTCCGGCTGATGGGCTGGCGCGGCTCGATCGTGCTGCGCTCCTTCGCCCGTGGCGTGCTGCCGTGGCTGTACGTCACCTTCGGCGTGACGGTGGCGAGCGGCGTGCTGCTGTTCCTGTACGACCCGGTCGCGGTGGGCAGCCATGCCTTCTTCGTGCCGAAACTGATCCTCATCGCGCTCGGCCTGCTCAACGCTGTCATCTATCACCAGACCGGCTACCTCGCGGCGCTGGCGAGCGAGCGGACCATGCCGCTCTCCGCCCGCCTCGCCGGCGCTGTGTCGCTCGCGCTCTGGGTCGGCGTCATCGTCTGCGCGGCGCTCAACGTCGAGTCGGTGCCGAAGGTCTATCTGCAGATGTATTGATCGTACGGCACGCTCAGTCCGCCGCCAGCAGGTCCGCGGCGGCGGCGCGGGCGGCGGCGATCCGCGCGGCATCCGGCGCCGCCTCGGC
>NZ_BANB01000368.1 GCF_000964365.1 Acidisphaera rubrifaciens HS-AP3
GTCGCGGCCACGCGGCTCGCGCCACGCGCGTTCCACGGCGCGGTCGCGCATCACCGCCAGATCCGGCAGCAGCCCGGCATACCAGAGGCAGACCGCCACCCCGAGATAGCTGACGATGTCGATCGCGTCCCAGAACAGCGGGCTGCGCACCTGCGGCCACAGCAGGAAGGTGTTGAAATACGGCAGGTTCCAATAGAAGAACCAGGGCCTGCCGAGATGGATGACCGGATAGAGCCCGGCGGCGCAGGCCGCCAGCACGGCGATCGTCTCGCTGATGCGGCGCAGCGCCGCGCCGCCGGCGCGGTCGGACAGCACCAGCACCGCCGCGACCAGCAGCGCGCCGCAGGCGACGCCGATCCACCAGTCGTAGCCGACGATGTCGAGCGCCCAGGTGACGGGGATGTTGTTGCCCCAGACGCCCACGCCCTCGATCAGCAGCCAGAGCACGGCGACGGCCAGCACCAGCGTCAGCAGCGCGGCGGCGCCGAGCGCCAGCCACCAGCGCCCGGCCCGCCCGGCGCCC
>NZ_BANB01000367.1 GCF_000964365.1 Acidisphaera rubrifaciens HS-AP3
GGGCGGCGACCGTGCGCCAGCCGGAGGCCGCACCGAACAGCCCGGCGACGGCCGCACGCAGCGTCGGACGGCGGTGACGCAGGGTCGCCCGCTCGCCGATCGCGTTGTCGATGTCCGGGTCGAGCGCCGCCGCCGCGCGGATCAGCCCCCGCCGCGCCGGTCGGCTGTCATGCGGCGTCACGCCGGCCGCCAGGAAACTGTCGCGCAGCCCGTCGCGCATCCCCGCCATCACCCGGCCCATGCGGGCGGCGAGCAGCGCGCTCGTGTGACCGAGATCGGACAGGCTCAGCACGACCGTCGCGCAGGCGATGCCGACGGTGATCTCGCTCGCGCGGTCGAGCGCGAGGCGGAAGGCGTCGTCCGGCGCGTTGATCGAACCGCCCGCGATGATCGCCGCCGTGTAGCCCGCCAGCATGGCGGCATAGGACGGCGGCCCCTTCAGCAGGGTGGAGATGTAGCTGCACAGCCCCGACCAGACGACCAGCGCCGCCAGGAAGCCCACGCGCGATTGCGGCAGCGCCGCCGTCAGCACGACGAGGAACACCGCGCCGACCGCCGTGCCGATGAAGCGGTACTGCCCCTTGCGCAGCGAGGCGCCGAGGATCGGCTGGCAGGTGATGGCGGCCGAGGTGCCGGCCCAGCCCGCCTGGTCGAGTTGCAGCCAGAACGCCACGTACAACGCCAGACAGACGGACGCCGCGAGCCGCAGCCCGTAGGCGAGCGGCGGCCCGGCCTCGCGCAGACGCGCCCAGACCTCGCCGCCTCCCGCCGCGGCCGCGCCGCCCGCCGTGTCAGCCACGCCCTGCATGGCTCCGACCCTAGCGCGACCGCGTCGCGGCTCCTATCGCCGCGCGCGCATAAGCCTTGTTCAGAAAGTCACGCGTACCCCGGCATAGCCGCCGATCGGCGCGGCGGGGCTGTAGGAGCGCGGGTTGGTCGCCCCCGGCGCCTGCGCCAGATAGACGGAGCTGGTCGGCGAGAACGTGCCGAAGGTGTAATATCGTTGATCGCCCAGGTTCTCGATCTGGCCGAACACGGCGACGTGGTCGGTGAGCTGATAGCTGGTGTCGAGGTTGAGCACGACATAGCCCGGCAGCTTCGGCTGCAGATTCGCCTCGTCGCCGAACAGGTACTGGCCGGACGCGGCGATGCCCTGCAGGCCCACGGTCCACTTGTCGGTGACGTTGTAGTTGACGCCGAACTTCAGCAGGTGCGCCGGGATGCCGGGCAGCACGTTGCCGGGACGGACGTTGATGTTGCCGCTGGCATCGGCGCCCGGATTGTTCTGGCTGCTTTCGGTGAAGCCGGTCTGGAACGTCGCGTCCGTGTAGGAATAGTTCACGTAGTATAACCAGCGGTCGTTCTTGAGCTGCACGCCGGCGTCGATGCCCTGGCGCTGCGTGTTACCGACGTTCTGGAAGAAGGCGAGGCCCTGCTGCGGGCTGTTGACGAAGATGATGTCGTCGGACAGGTCGGAGCGATACAGGTCAAGGTTGTAGCTCAGCTTCGCGCCGTCGAGCGCGCCCGTCAGGCGCGTGTCGCCGCGCAGACCTACCTCGTAGGTCTGGCTCACCACCTGCTTGAGGTTCGGGTCGCCCACGAAGAAGTTCGCAAGGCTGCACGGCGCGGTGGGGCCGGCGCAGGACAGTTCCGCCGGCGTCGGCGTCCGGTTCGACACCGCGTAGCTGGCATAGGCCGTCAGCCAGTGCGTGATGCGGTAGGTGCCGCCGAGGCTCGGGTTGAAGTGGTTGTAGCTGTGGTTGCCGTTCAGCGCCGTGCCGATCTGATCGGCGAGGTCGATCTGCGCGATGTTGAACCGGCTTGCCGCCGTCAGCGACAAGCGGTCCGTCACGTCGAACGTGTCGGTGATGAACAGGCCGCCGTAATTGTCGGTGATGCCGACGCCCACCGGCCCGCCATCGGCCTGCGGCGCGCCGACCGTCACAAAGGGGCCGCCGAACACGCGGGTGATCGGGTCCTGACCGCCGACCTCCGACGAGGCGCTGAACTTCGTATAGGAGCCGTCATAGCTCGCGCCCGCGACGAGGTGGTTGTGGAAGCCGAAGATGTCGTCGTGGTTGCTCACCTGCGCCGACGTGCCGTAGCTGTTGGTGTTGGTGCTCTGCAGGTTCAGCACCGAATACGCGGTCGGGTTGGAGCCGAGAAAGGCGGTGATCGGCGTGCCGCTGCGGTCCAGCGCGTAATTGCCGTTGTTGTCGCACAGGTTGTTGCTGCCGTCCGTGCAGGGGGCGAAGTTGGTGACGTTGCCGTTGATGACCTTCTGCTCGAAGTTGCTGTAATAGGTCACGCTCTGCAGCGTCGTATTGGTGGCAAGCTGCACGTTGCCGTTGGCGCTCAGCAGCAGGTATTTGTTGGCGACATAGTTGGGCGCCGTGAACTGCAGCGCCGGATTGACCTGCAGCAACTGCACGGGCGAGGTGCCGGGGCCGTTGAGCGCGTCGTCGGCGGCGGTGACGTTGATGTGCAGCTCGGCGTTTTCGCCGCGCCAGCCGAGATCGCCGAAGATGTTGTAGATGTCGGACGACTGCCCGTCGCGCCACCCGCCGGAATGCAGCACGTCGCCGGCGACATAGGCCGCCGTGTCGTCACGCTGCACGCCATACTGGAACTGCCCCTCGACCGTGCCGAACGAGCCGCCGCGCAGGATGCCCTCGGCGCCCTGATAGGTGAAGCCGTTCTTGGTCTGCACGGATATCGAACCGCCGAGGGCGTTGAGGCCGAAGACCGGGTTCGACCCCTCCACGTTCACCCGGTCGATCGCGATGCTGGGCAGCAGATCCCAGTTCACCGTGTCGCCGAACGCCTGGTTGAAGCGCACGCCGTTGAGGTAAACGGCAAGCCCCTGCGAATTGCCCTGCAGCGGCGAGGCCTGATAGCCGTGATACAGCAGGTTCGGCTGATACGGGTTGCCCGACGCGGAATCGAGCGTCAGGCCCGGCACCTGCTGGTTCAGCGAGTTCAGCAGGGTCGGATTGCCGGTGCGCGACAGGTCGGCGCTGTTGAGCACGCTGACCTCGCTCGGCACCTTGTTCTTGTCGATGCCCGCGCCGAGCAGCGGGGTGCTGCTGATCACGTCCACCTGCGGCAGTTCCGTCGCCGCTCCCGTCCCCGCCTCCGTGCCCGCCTCCGTGCCTGCCCCGGGCGCGCCTGCCGCCGTCGTGCCCGCCTGATCGGCCGCCACCGCCGCCGGCACCGCCTGCGCGGCCGCCTGCGGGACATAGGCCGCCGGCACGAGGCCCAGCAGCGCCAGGCGGGTCATTGTCTTGCGCACGTCACGTCTCTCCCGAACCCACGTCGCCCGTCGATGACGGTTTGTTCATGCCGACATAGACGGGGGGCGGCGCGGCCGGTCAACGCCAAACTATGCCGTGGGCGACGGCGCGAAATGCCGCCGCCGTCGCAGTTTGTGCAGCCCCGCGCGGCGGCGCGGCCATGCGGCGGATTGGGTGGGCGGGCCGCTTCGGGCGGGGGCGCTTGCGTGCCGCTGCCTTCCGCATGAGGGTGCGGCCATGAGGTCGTTGCGCGCGCGCCTGGTGCTGGTGCCGACCGCCATCCTGTTCATCGGGCTGGCGGCGACGTTGCTGTTCATCGTGGGCGGCGCCCGCGCGCGCGTGCAGGCGGAGGTGGGGTCGGGCATGCGGCTCGGCGCGCTGGTGGTGCGCGACGCGCTGCATGCGGCGGCGCGCGCGCCCGATCCCGCCGCCGCCTATGCCGAACTGCGCGCCGATTTCCCCGAGGTGCGGCATGTCCGCTTCGACACCGGCGTGGAGTCGCCGGCGCCGCTGCCGGCCGCCGTCGCGCCGCACTGGTTCGCCCGCCTGCTCGCCCCGCCGCGGCAGACGATCCGCTTCCCCGTGACGCTGCCGGGCGTGGTCGCGCCGCCCATCGTGATGCAGAGCAACCCGGCCGACGAGATCGACGAAATCTGGTCGGAGGTGCTGCTGCTCGCGGCCGTGCTGGCGGGCGTGTGGGCGGCGCTGACGGCCGTCATCTCGGCGACGGTCGCGTGGTCGCTGCGCCCGCTGCGCCTGCTCGCCGGCGCCTTCGACCGGCTGGAGCGCGGGGACCATGCGCATCTGCCGGTGACGGGGGTCGCGGAACTGCGCCGCATCGCCGCCCCCTTCAACCGCCTCGCGGACGCGCTCGCACGCGTGACGCGCGACAATCACCTGCTGATCGACCGGCTGATGTCGGTGCAGGAGGCGGAGCGGCGCGAGCTCGCGCACGAGCTGCACGACGAGATCGGGCCGTCGCTGTTCGGCATACGCGCCGATGCCGCCTGCATCCGCCGCTGGTGCCGCGACCGCCGCGATCCGCTGGTCGCGACGATCGAGGAGTGCGCGACCTCGATCGACGCGCTCACGGACGGCATCCAGCAGATCAATTACCGCATGCTCGACCGGCTGCGGCCGCTGGTGCTGAACGAGATGGGCCTCGCCGACGCGGTGCTGGCGCTGGTGGACGGCTGGCGCGCGCGCCTGCCGGAGGTCGTGTGGTCGGTCGGCGTGCAGCCCGGCATCGCGCCCGGCGACGAGGAGCGCGCGCTGACGCTGTATCGCTTCGTGCAGGAAGGGCTGACCAACATCGCCCGCCACGCCGGAGCGCGCCATGTGGTCCTCAGCCTCGGGCAGGCGCCGGACGGCACGCTGTCGGCGCGGCTGGCCGATGACGGGCGCGGGCCGCCGCCGGAAATGCGCTACGGCTTCGGCCTGCTGGGCATGAACGAACGCGTGCGGCGGCTGCGCGGGCGGCTGTCGGTGCAGGCGGGCGCGGCCGGGGGCACGGT
>NZ_BANB01000366.1 GCF_000964365.1 Acidisphaera rubrifaciens HS-AP3
CCGGCGCTGGGCACGCTGCAGACGCTGCGCGAGTCGCTGACGGAGGCCGAGGCGATGCTGACCGGCGGGGCGGCGCCGCGCGTGGCGCCATTCCCGGATTTGCGCGACTGCGCCGGCCTGCTGCAGCGCGCCGGATTCGTCCTGCCGGTGGCGGACGCGGAGCGGATCAGCCTGCGTTACCGCAACCCGGCCGGCGTGCTGGCCGACCTGCGCGACGCCGGGGAGACGAACGTTCTGACCGACCGCGCCCGGCTGATCCCGAGCCGCCTGCTGTTCCCGGCGGCGCTCGCCCGCCTGCCGACCGAGGCGGACGGCACGGTGGCGCTCGACCTGCGGCTGGCGATGCTGACCGGCTGGGCGCCCCCGGCCTGAGGCCGGCTCAGCCGCCGGTCACGCTCATGTGCCGGCCGACGGCGGGGCGGTTGGTGCGGTCGATGATGAAATCGTGGCCCTTCGGCTTGCGGGCGATCGCGGCGCGCAGCGCGGCATCGAGCCCGGCATCGTCCACGCCGCTGCGCAGGACGGCGCGCAGATCGGCCTGATCGTCCTGGCCGAGACACATGTAGAGCGTGCCGGTGCAGGTCAGGCGCACGCGGTTGCAGCTTTCGCAGAAATTATGGGTCATCGGCGTGATGAAGCCGATGCGCCGCCCCGTCTCCGCCACCGTGTAGTAGCGGGCCGGACCGCCGGTGCGGTAGTCGGTCTCGGCCAGGGTCCAGCGGCGGCGCAGGCGCGAGCGCACGAGCGAGAGCGGCAGGTACTGGTCCGACCGGTCCGCGACCTCGCCCATCGGCATGGTCTCGATGAGGCAGAGGTCGAGTCCTTCCTCGCCGCACCATTCCAGCATGCGGTCGAACTCGTCCTCGTTCACGCCCTTGAGCGCCACGGCGTTGATCTTGATGGCGAGGCCGGCCGCCTTGGCGGCGGCGATGCCGTCCAGCACCTGCTCGATGCGACCCCAGCGGGTGATCGCGGCGAAGCGGTCGCGGTCGAGCGTGTCGAGCGAGACGTTGACGCGCCGCACCCCGGCCGCGCGCAGCGCCGCCGCGTGGCGGGCAAGCTGGGTGCCGTTGGTCGTCAGCGTCAGTTCGTCGAGACCGTGGCCGAGCCGGGTGCCGAGCCGTTCGAACAGCGACATGACCTCGCGCCGGACCAGCGGCTCGCCACCGGTGATGCGCAGCTTCCGCGTGCCGGCGCGAACGAAGGCGCCGGCCAGGCGGTCCAGCTCCTCCAGGGTCAGCAGGTCGCGCTTGGGGAGGAAAGTCATGTCCTCCGCCATGCAGTAGACGCAGCGGAGGTCGCAACGATCGGTGACCGAGATGCGCAGATAGGTGATCGCCCGGCCGAACGGATCGACCAGCGGGGCCATGATGGGCGGGCCGGCCAGGGTGGCCCCGCCGGTCGCCGCGACGGGCGACGACGGGGGCGCTGGTGGGGGGCCGGGCGGCGTCGGTTTGGCGAGCTCGGTCATGCAATAGACGTGCGCCGGAACGGCCGCCGCTTCAAGCCCGCCGGCGTCCGGTTCGCCGGCCGGCCACCGCTCAGCGCGGCCGCCGGGTGCCGCCGGTATCGTTCGGACCGTCGGTCGGGCGCAGGGTCACGTGGCGGGCGTCCACCAGAACCTTGCCGGCATGCTCGAACATCACGGTGACGCGGTGGCCGATCGCGGACTGCACCTGTCCCGGCCCCCAGTCGGCCCGGTCGGGATGGGCGACCCATTGGCCAGGCTCCAGGTCGGGACGGAACAGGTCATCGTTCGCCGGCATGAAGTGCCTTTCCGGAAAGGCCGCGCCGCGGCGACACGCGGTCGGCGGGCGGGGGTAAGGGGCGTGTCCCAGCGCGCCGCGCGATGGGAGGATCGA
>NZ_BANB01000365.1 GCF_000964365.1 Acidisphaera rubrifaciens HS-AP3
CCCTCACTCCTCCCCCGCAAGCCAGGTTTCGCAGCACCGTTTCGCCAGCGCCCGTACCCGGCCGATATAGCTTGCCCGCTCCGCGACGCTGATCACGCCGCGCGCGTCAAGCAGGTTGAACAGATGACTTGCCTTGATGCATTGATCGTACGCTGGCAGCGCGAGGCCGCGATCGAGCACCGCGTTGCATTCCGTCTCGGCGTCGGCGAAGTGGCGGGCCAGCATCGCCGTGTCGGCATGTTCGAAGTTCCACGCGCTGTATTCGCGCTCGGCCCGCAGGAACACGTCGCCATAGGTGATCCGCCCCTCGCCGGCGGCGCCGTTGAAGTCGAGGTCGAACACCCGCTCCACGTTCTGCACGTACATCGCGAGGCGCTCGAGGCCGTAGGTCATCTCGAAGCTCGGATAGGCGACCGGTATGCCGCCCACCTGCTGGAAATAGGTGAACTGCCCCACCTCCATGCCGTTGCACCAGACCTCCCAGCCAAGGCCCCAGGCGCCCAGGGTCGGACTTTCCCAGTCGTCCTCGACGAAGCGGAAATCATGCACCAGCGGATCGAGGCCGATTTCGCGGTAGGACGCGAGCAGCAGCTCCTGCGCGTCGGCCGGCGACGGCTTCATGATGACCTGGTACTGATAGTAGTGCTGCAGCCGGTTCGGATTTTCGCCGTAACGACCATCGCCGGGCCGGCGGCTCGGCTGCACATAGGCCGCGCGCCACGGCTTGCGCCCCAGCGCGCGCAGCGTGGTGGCCGGGTGGAACGTGCCGGCGCCCATCTCGATGTCATAGGGCTGGAGGATGACGCAGCCCTGCGCCGCCCAGAAACGATGCAGCCGGAGCATCAGCTCCTGCATGCTCGCCGCGGGCGCCGCCGGACGGCCGAGGCCCGCGCCGGCGACGGCGTCCGCCGCCACGCCGCGCCCGGCCCCGCCCTCGTGTGCGTCCAGCCTCTCCGCCGGCATTGCAACCGTCCCGTGTCCAGGTCAAAGAACCCGCCGCACATAAAGCACCGGCTCCGGCCGCTCGCAAGGACGTGCCGGCGGCCGGCCGGCATGCACCTTGCGGACACCGCCGCCGCCCGCCGCCCGTTCCGCCGCACCCAACCGGGGAAGACCGATGACCGACGCCGAGACGATCGTCCGTGCCTATTACGCCGCCTTCAACGCCGGGGACATGACCGCCTTTTTCGATCTGCTCACGCCCGACATCATCCACGACATCAGCCAGGGCGGCCGGCAGAGCGGCCTCGCGTCGTTCCGGGCGTTCATGGACCACATGAACCGCTGCTATGCCGAACGGATCGAGGATCTCGTCGTCATGACCGCCTCCGACGGCACCCGCGCGGCGGCGGAGTTCACCGTCCACGGCCGCTATCTCGCCACCGACCCGGACGTCCCGCCCGGCACGGCGCCCGCGCGCGGCCAAAGCTATGTCCTGCCGGCCGGGGCGTTCTTCACCCTGCGCGCGGGCCGGATCGCCCGGGTATCGAACCACTACAACCTGGGCGACTGGGTGCGTCAGGTCGCCCTCTGACCGGCCGCCGGCGTTGACCCGCGCGGCCGCCGCAACGATCTCGATCCCGACGCAAGGGGGACCAGCCGCATGACGACCCATATCGACGGGCTCGATGACGCGGAGATACGCACCATCCTCGCCCGCACCCGCCGCATCGCGCTGGTCGGCGCCTCGGCGCGGCCGGACCGGCCCTCGAACGAGGTGCTGCGTTACCTGCTCGATCACGGCTACGACGTGACCCCGGTCAATCCCGGCCTCGCCGGGCAGGTTCTGCACGGCCGCCGGGTCGTGGCCGGCCTGGCCGAAGCCGCG
>NZ_BANB01000364.1 GCF_000964365.1 Acidisphaera rubrifaciens HS-AP3
CGTGCCCGGGCGAGGCTGTCGGCGGCCTGTGCCTCCGTCGCGGCGGGCAGGTCGAGGGCGGCGAGGACGGCGCGGAGCGTATCGGGCGAGACGTCGCGGACGACGCCGAACGCATCAGTATAGCGCAGGCCCAGCCCGGCGGCATGGGCAAGGGCCTGCACGGCGGCGTCGGTCATGCCGTCTCCTCGGCGAGAAAGGCGACCGCGCTGTGGCCGGGCAGCGCGCCCTCCCGCGTCACGGACGCGAGACGCTCGCCGGTGCCATAAAGCACCTCGCCGGCAGGATGGGTAAAGGCGACCGGCTCCGGCGCGAGGTTGACGGCGATCGTCAGCAGCGCTCCGTCGCCCATGCGCCACGCGGCCTGCACCGCCTTGGGACCGATCACCGCGGCGCCGGCGCTGCGGGCGCCCGGGATGCGCGGCATGACGAAGCGCCGGCGCAGCGCCAGCAGCGCGCGTGTGCGCGCCGATACCGCGTCATGCGGCGGCCGCTCCGCCTCGGCGGGATCGGGGACGGAGGCGGCGAAGGTCGCGGGATCGTTCGGATCGGGGATGCGGTCGCGCTTTGCGGGGTCCTGGAACGCGGCGAAATGCGCGAACTCCCGCCGGCGCCCGTCGCGCACCAGCGGCGCCAGCTCCGCGTTGTGGTCGGTGAAAAACAGGAACGGCGCGGTGCTGCCCCATTCCTCGCCCATGAACAGCATCGGGATCATCGGCGAGAGCAGGAGCAAGACCGATGCCGCATGCAGGGCGTCGGGATCGGCCAGCACCGTTGGCCGCTCCCCGAAGGCGCGGTTGCCGACCTGATCGTGCGTCTGGAGGCTGATGACGAAGGCGGTGGGCGGCAGATGGCCGCTCGGCTCGCCACGCGGCTCGGGCTTGTGCTCTCCCTGCGACCCGGCCGCCGGCGGCGTCTCCCCCTGATAGGCGAACCCCTCGGCGAGCGAACGCGCCAGGAGCGGCGCGGCGTCGCGGAAGCCGGCGTAATAGCCCTCCGTCTCGCCGGTCAGCAGGACGTGCACGCAATGATGCCAGTCGTCGGTCCATTGCGCATCGTAGGGACGCGGCAGGAAGCGGGCCTGGTTGAACTCGTTCTCCAGCACCAGCGCGACATGCCGCCCCGCCGGCAGGGCGGCGCGGATCGCCTGCCCCATCGTGGCGATGAATTGCGGGTCGCGATAGGCATTCACCGCGTCGAAGCGCAGGCCGTCCAGCCGGTAGTCGCGCAGCCACATCAGCGCGTTCTCGATGAAGAAGTCGCGTACCGGCGCCTCGCGGAAATCGATCGCGGCGCCCCAGGGGGTGTGGCGGTCGGGATCGAAGAACGGCTTGGCATAAACATGCAGATAGGCGCCGTCCGGTCCGAAATGGTTGTAGACGACATCGAGCATCACGCCGATGCCGGCGGCATGGGCGGCATCGACCAGCGCCTTCAGCGCCTCGGGCGTGCCGTAGGTCTCATCCGGGGCATAGGGCAATACGCCGTCATAGCCCCAGTTGCGCGCGCCGGGGAAATCGTTGATCGGCATCAATTCGATCATCGTGACGCCGAGTGCCGCGAGACGCGGCAGCTGTGCGCGTATGCCGTCGAAGCCGCCATAGGCGCCGGCGTGCAGCTCATACACCACCGCCTCGTGCCAGGGGCGGCCCTGCCAGCCCTCCGTCGTCCACGCATGGCCGTGCGGATCGACGACGACGCTCCACCCGTGAACGTCGCCGGACTGCCGGCGCGACGCGGGATCGGGCACGGGAAGGCCGCCGAGGCTCTCCGGCAGGCGATAGCGGTAGCGCGTGCCGGCGGGGCAGGGGAGCGTCGTCGCGAACCATCCGTGCGCGTCGCGGGTGAGCGCGATCCCCTCGCGCCCCTCGATCTCCAGGGTCAGCGACGGCGCGTCGGGCGCCCAGATCCGAAAGCGCGTGCCGTCGGGTGTCGGCACCGCGCCCCACGCGGGCAGATGCTCAGCCATGTCGCAGGATCACCGTCGCGAGCGGCGGCAGCAGCAGGCTGACGCTCGCGGGCAGTCCGTGCAGCGGCGCATCCTCCGCCGTCACCGCCCCCGCGTTGCCGAGATTCGAGCCGCCGTAGATCGCCGCGTCGGTGTTCAGGATCTCGTGCCAGACGCCGGCCGCCGGCACGCCGACGCGATAGCCCGGCCGCGGCACCGGCGTCGCGTTGAAGACGACCAGCACCGGCGCCTCGCCCGCCCGCCCGTCGCGCAGATAGGCAAAGACGCTCTGCTCGCGGTCGTCGAGCACCACCCAGCGGAACGCCGCGTCGTCGGCGTCGCGCGTGTGCAGCGCGGGCGTCTGCCGGTAGACGTGATTGAGGTCGCGCACCAGGCGCTGCACCCCGGCATGGGCGGGATCGTCGAGCAGATGCCAGTCGATCTGCCCGTCATGATCCCATTCGCGCGTCTGCGCGATCTCGCCGCCCATGAACAGCAGCTTCTTGCCGGGATGCGTCCACATGAAGCCGAAATAGGCGCGCAGATTGGCGAAACGCTGCCAGGCGTCGCCCGGCATCTTGCCGATCAGGCTGCCTTTTCCGTACACGACCTCGTCATGCGACAGCGGCAGCATGAAGCGCTCGCTGAAGGCGTAGACCAGTCCGAAGGTGATGCTGTCGTGATGCCAGCGCCGATTGATCGGCTCTTCCTGCATGTAATGCAGCGTGTCGTGCATCCAGCCCATGTTCCACTTGTAGTGAAACCCGAGGCCGCCGTCGCGTGGCGATCGCGTGACACCCGGCCAAGCGGTGCTCTCCTCGGCGATCAGCATCGCGCCGGGGCAGCGCGCGTTGACGACGTCCGACAGGTCCTGGAGGAAGGCGACGGATTCAAGGTTTTCCCGCCCGCCGTATTTGTTCGGTATCCACTCGCCCGCCTTGCGCGAGTAGTCGCGATAGAGCATCGACGCGACCGCGTCGACGCGCAGCGCGTCCACGTGGTAATGTTCCAGCCAGTGCAGCGCGCTGCCGATTAGGAAGCCGCGCACCTCGTTGCGCCCCAGATTGTAGATCAGCGTGTTCCAGTCGTAGTGGAACCCCTCGCGCGGGTCGGCATGCTCATAGAGCGCGGTGCCGTCGAAATGCGCGAGGCCGTGCGCGTCGGTCGGAAAATGCGCCGGCACCCAGTCGAGGATGACGCCCACGCCCGCCTGATGGCACGCATCGACGAAGCGCGCGAATTGTTCGGGCTTGCCCAAACGCGCGGTCGGCGCGAACTGACCAAGCGGCTGATAGCCCCACGAGCCGCCGAACGGATGCTCCATGATCGGCAGCAACTCGATATGGGTGAATCCCATCTGCGCCGCATAGGGCACCAGCCGGTCGATCAGCACGTCCCAATCGGGAGCCGCGCCGTCGGGATGCAGCCAGGACTGGGCATGCACCTCGTAGACGCTGATCGGCGCGTCCGGCGCGCTGCGCGCCGCGCGGTCGGCCATCCACGCCTCGTCCCGCCAGCGCCACGGCGTCGTGTCGGCGACGACCGACGCGGTGGCGGGCGGCGCCTCGGCGGCCCAGGCGACGGGATCGGCCTTCAGCGGCAGCAGCCCGCCGTCCGGCGCGACGATCTCGTACTTGTAGAGCGTGCCGACCGGCAGGCGCGGGATGAAGATTTCCCACACCCCCGCGCCGAAGCGCAGCCGCATCGGATGCCGCCGCCCGTCCCAGCGGTTGAACGGGCCGACGACGGAGACGCGGCGCGCATTCGGCGCCCAGACGGCGAAACGCACGCCGGGCACGCCGCCGATCGTCATCGTATGGGCGCCGAGGGTGCGGCCAAGATCGTGATGGCGCCCTTCCGCCAGCAGATGCACGTCGAGATCGCCGAGCACGGGCGGGAAGGCATACGGGTCCTCGGTCTCACGCACGATCTCGCCCACCGTCAGGCGCAGACGGTACGGCGCGTCGCCCTCCAACAGCCCGGCGAAGAAGCCGGCGGGATGCACCTGCTTCAGCCGGGCGCGCACGGCCCCCGTCGCCGCGTCGATCACGCTGACGCTGGTCGCCTCCGGCGCGAAGCAGCGCACAGCGACACCGCCCGTGACGGGATGCGGCCCCAGCACCGCGAACGGGTCGCCGTGGCGTCCGTCCACGATCGCGTCGATCGCGCCCGGGTCGGGCAGGGCGGCCGCGGGGACCAGGGTCTCCGGCGGCACGCTCACCGGCGCGTTCATGACGCCGTCTCCGTCTCGGCCGGCTCGTCGAGCACGCGGCGCGCGATCGCCTGCAGGCCCCGCAGCGGGATGCCGATCCAGGCGGGCCGGTTGGTGACCTCGTAGCGGATTTCGTAGGCCGCCTTTTCGATCAGGAACAGGTCGAGCAGCCCGTCCTCGGTCTCCGGGGCGATCCAGGGCGACGGCGCCTCGGCCAGCACGCCGCGATAGGCGGCGGTGAAGGCGGCGGAGGCCTGATCGAGGAAATGCGGCAGCAGCGCCGCGCGCCGCTCCTCGACGCCCGGCGCGGCCGCGGTGCGTCCCTCGCCGGCGGTCGCCGCCGCATAGTCGAACGAGCGCAGCAGCCCCGCGACGTCGCGCAGCGGACAGCCTTTCGCCCGCCTCTGCTCCATCGGCCGCGCCGGCTCGCCCTCGAAGTCGATGATGAAGGCGTCGCCTTGTACCACGAGCACTTGTCCCAGATGGAAATCGCCGTGCACGCGCGTGCGCAGCGAGCCGGCCCGCGGTGTCGCAGCGCATCGGTCATGCG
>NZ_BANB01000363.1 GCF_000964365.1 Acidisphaera rubrifaciens HS-AP3
GGGCCGCCGCTCGGGCCGGCCCCGGGGCCGCGTCGTCCTGGTTGTCTCATGCCGCGCGTATAGCGGTCCGGACCCGCCCTGCACAGCCACCGGCGGCCGGCGGCGCGTTGACAGGCCAACGGGCGGAAGCTACGCCGCGCGCTGCGGCACGGAGGGGTGCCCGAGTGGCTAAAGGGGACGGACTGTAAATCCGTTGGCTTGCGCCTACGTTGGTTCGAATCCAACCCCCTCCACCATCGCCGCGACGGGATTGCTGGGCGGACGGGTTTTGCGGGCCGGGCACCCAGGCGGGTGTAGCTCAGCGGGTGTAGCTCAATGGTAGAGTTCCAGCCTTCCAAGCTGGCTGTGCGGGTTCGATTCCCGTCACCCGCTCCAGCCGCCGGCGGCGGCCTCGCCGGCCGCCAAATGCGCCGGACGGCTTGACACCCGCCGCGCCGCGTTCTCTCTACGCCGCCTGCGAACCGGCCGCGCCGTATGGCATGCGCCGGGCAGCCGCAGGGGTGTAGCTCAATTGGCTAGAGCGCCGGTCTCCAAAACCGGAGGCTGGGGGTTCGAGACCCTCCACCCCTGCCAGGCTGCGCATAAGGGGTCCTATTTTTTCAGTGATCGGGGGTCTGGCGGTCGTGGCGGTCAATCCGGCGAAGTTCCTGCGTGAGGTGCGGACCGAAATCGGCCGCGTCACGTGGCCCACACGGAAGGAGACCGCCGTGACCACAGGACTGGTCTTCCTGATGGCTGCGATGGCCGCCATCTTCTTCTTTGTCATCGACCAGGTCGTCCGGCTCGCCGTGCGCCTCGTCTTCGCCGGCGGGTTCTGAGGAGCGGGCTATGTCCATGCGCTGGTACGTCGTCCATGTCTATTCCGGCTTCGAGAAGAAGATCGCGCAGCAGATCAAGGAACAGGCCGCGCAGAAGGGGCTCGCCGACCAGTTCGAGGACGTGCTGGTGCCGAGCGAGGACGTGGTCGAGATGCGGCGCGGCCAGAAGGTCAGCGCCGAGCGCAAGTTCTTCCCCGGCTACGTGCTGGTGAAGATGGAGCTGACCGACGACGCCTGGCACCTCGTCAAGAACACGCCGAAGGTCACCGGCTTCCTCGGCACCAAGCTGCGCCCGACGCCGATTTCCGAGGCCGAGGCCGAACGCATCCTCAAGCAGTCGGCCGAGGGCGTCGAACACGCCCGCCCGGCGATCCTGTTTGAGGTGGGCGAGCAGGTGCGCGTCGCCGACGGCCCGTTCACCAGCTTCAACGGCACCGTCGAGGAAGTGGACGAGGAAAAGGGCCGCGTGAAGGTCAGCGTCTCCATCTTCGGCCGCTCCACCCCGGTCGAGCTGGAATACAGCCAGGTGGAGAAGGTCTAGCCCGCCGCCAGCAGCCGCTCGATCACCGGCGTCGCCTTCAGCCCGCTGCCCGTCAGGACCAGCACCGTCGTCTGCCCGGGCTCGATCGCGCCGCTTTCCAGCAGCCGGGCATAGGCGGCGGCCACCTGCGCGCAGGTCGGCTCGACGTAGAGTCCCTGTCGCGCGAGGTCGCGGGTCGCCTGCGCGATCTCCGCCTCCTCCAGCATGACCGCGCCGCCGCCGGTGGAGAGCAGCGCGCCCACCACCTCGCGCAGCCGCACCGGGCGGGCGATCGCCGTGCCCTCGGCGATGGTCGGGCCGAGGGGCCAGCGGTCGGGCGGGGCGTGGTCGGGCGGCGCATCGCCGAACGCCCCGCCGGCCTCCGCCTCGTCCGTGCCGAGCAGGGCGGCGGCGATCGGGGCGCAGACCGCCGGTTGCGCGGCGAAGATGCGCGGCAGGGTGTCGATCGCCCCGGCGCGCAGCAATTCGGCGAAGCCGATCTCGCAGCCGAGCACGTTGGACCCGGCGCCGCAGGGCACGATCACGTTGTCGGGCGCGCGGAAGCCCAGATCCTCCCACAGCTCATAGGCCAGCGTCTTGGTGCCCTGGAGAAAGAACGGGTGCCAG
>NZ_BANB01000362.1 GCF_000964365.1 Acidisphaera rubrifaciens HS-AP3
GGGCTCGGCCGCGGACGCGATCGCGCCCACCGCCGCCGCCTCGGCCGCCCGGCTGCCGAGGTTGGGGCTGATGCTCGCGACGTAATTCACCGTCTCGGTCGGCAGCGAACTGCCGCGCGCCACATAGGCGTCCATCCGCCCCGGCCCCGCGTTATAGGCGGCGAGGAAGCCCGGGCTGCCGTATTTATGGTAAAGCTGCCGGATATAGGCGGTGCCGGCCATGATGTTGTCGTGCGGGTCATACGGATCGGGACCGAGGCCGTAGCGCGCCGCAAGCTCGGCATAGGTGCCGGGCATCACCTGCATCAGCCCCGCCGCACCGGCCCAGGACGTGGTCGGCCGCCCGTTCAGATACTGATGCCCGCCGCTTTCCTGATGCATCACGGCGCGTATCCACTGCTCCGGCACGTGGAACCGCCCGCTCGCCTCGTGGATATACGGCCCCCACGGGTCGGAGGCCGAGCCCGGGCCGCCGGACCCGCCCGCGCGCGCGCCGGTCCAGCCCGTCGTCGTCGCGCGATGCCCGCACCCGGCCAGCAGGCCGAGCGACAGAAGGGCGACCAGCGCCGGCCGCGCCGCGCCGCGCCCTGGCCCGCGTTCCGTCCGCATCGGCAATGCCATCGGGCCGCCTCTCCCGCTCTCAAACCTAATCAATAGGTTACGCGATGTTATTATGACGCGGTCTCGCGCCGCCCGCGAGTGCCCTCTTGCCTGCGCCCCCGTCCTGTCCGAAATCGAGGGCGGGCTGTTGCGTCGGCACCACGCCGGCGCGCGGCGGCACGCGAGGAGGGACGGCCATGACGGATGCCTGCATCGTCGGCTGGGCGCACAGCCCGTTCGGCAAGCTCGAGGAACCGGACGTGGAGGGCCTGATCGGCCGCGTCGCCCGCGCCGCGATCGAGGACGCCGGCATCGCCCCCTCGGAAATCGACGCGGTGTTCGTGGGCCTGTTCAACAACGGCTTCGACAAGCAGGACTTCCCGTCCTCGCTCGTCCTGCAATCGGTCCCCGAGCTGCGCTTCAAGCGCTCCACCCGCTACGAGAACGCGTGCGCCACCGGCAGTGCCGCCGTCCACGGCGCGCGCGACTGGCTCGCCGCCGGGCGCGGCCGCTTCGCCCTCGTCGTCGGCGCGGAGAAGATGACCGCGACCCCCACCGCGCAGGTCGGCGACATCCTGCTCAATGCCTCCTACCGGCGCGAGGAGGGCGACATCCCGGCGGGCTTCGCCGGCGTGTTCGGCCGCATCGCGGAGACGTATTTCCAGCGCTACGGCGACCAGTCCGACGCGCTGGCCGCCATCGCCGCGAAGAATCACAGGAACGGCGTGGACAATCCCTATGCGCAGATGCGCAAGGACCTCGGCTATGATTTCTGCCGCAACCTGTCGGAGAAGAACCCCTACGTCGCGCAGCCGCTCAAGCGCACCGACTGCTCCCTCGTCTCCGACGGCGCCGCCGCCCTGGTGATGACGGACGAGGAGACGGCGCGCACGCTCCGCCGCGCCGTGCGTTTCCGCGCCGCCGTGCAGGTCAACGACTTCCTGCCCATCTCCCGCCGCGACATCACGCAGTTCGAGGGGGCGCGCGCCGCCTGGGCCCGCGCTTTCGACGAATCCGGCCTCAAGCTGGGCGATCTCTCCTTCGTCGAGACGCATGACTGCTTCACCATCGCCGAGCTGATGGAATACGAGGCGATGGGCCTCACGCCGCCCGGTCAGGGCGCGCGCGCGGCGCTGGAGGGCTGGACGCAGCGCGACGGGCGCCTGCCGGTCAACCGCTCGGGCGGGCTGAAGTCCAAGGGTCACCCGATCGGCGCCACCGGCGTCTCCATGCACGTCATCACCGCCATGCAGCTCGCGGGCGAGGCGGGCGACATGCAGCTGCCGAAGGCGGATGTGGGCGGCGTGTTCAACATGGGCGGCGCCGCCGTCGCCAACTACGTCTCGATCCTCGAACCGCTGCGCGCATGATCCCGACGGCGAACCTCGCGGCGCTGCTGCTGCACGCCGCGCGGCGCCACCCGGACGGCCCGGCGCTGATCTGGCGCGACCAGACCTGGCGCTGGGCCGACTGTCTCGACCGCGTCACCCGCGCCGCCGCCGGGCTGCGCGCCGCCGGCATCGAGGCCGGCGACCGCGTGCTGATCCACAGCCGCAACTCGAACGCGATGTTCGAGAGCATGTGGGCGGCCTGGATGATCGGCGCCGTCTGGGTGCCGACCAATTTTCGCCTGACCCCGCCCGAGGCCGCCTATCTCGCCGAAAGCTCCGGCGCGCGGGCGCATCTGATCGACGCGGCCTTCCCGGACCACGCCGCCGCCCTGCGCGCCGCCAATCCCTCCCACCGCCTTACCGTCGCCCTCGGCGGCCCGCTCGACGGCGCCGATGCCGACTGGGATGCGCTCGCCGCGCATCCGTCGCCGCTCGACACCCCCGTCGACGTGGACCGCGACCATCCGTGCTGGTTCTTCTACACCTCGGGCACCACCGGGCGGCCGAAGGCGGGCACGCTGACGCACGGGCAGATGAACTTCATTGTCGCCAACCATCTGTCCGACCTGATGCCGGGCCTGACGCATCGCGACGCCTCGCTGGTGGTGGCACCCCTGTCGCACGGCGCGGGCGTCCACCAGCTCTCGCCCGCCGCGCGCGGCGCGCCGACGATCCTGATGCCGAGCGAGCGTCTCGACGTCGCCGAGGCCTGGCGCCTCGTGGAGCGGCACCGCGTGACCAACATGTTCACCGTGCCGACCATCCTGACGATGCTCACGCGCGACGCGTCGGTCGATCAGTACGACCATTCGTCGCTGCGCTACGTCATCTATGCCGGCGCGCCGATGTACCGCGCCGATCAGATCCACGCGCTGCGCAAACTCGGCCCCGTGCTGGTGCAGTATTACGGCATGGGCGAGGTCACGGGTGCGATCACCGTGCTGCCGCCGCACTGGCACACGACGGAGGACGATCCGGCCTTTCCGCTCGCCTCCTGCGGCTATCCCCGCACCGGCATGGATATCGCGATCCTCGGCCCGGACGGCGCGGTGCTGCCGACCGGCGAGACCGGCGTGATCGGCGTGCGCGGCCCCGGCGTGTTCGCGGGCTATCACGGCAACGACGCGGCGACGCGCGACGCCTTCGCCCATGGCTGGTTCGCGACCGGCGACGTGGGACACATGGACGCGCGCGGCTTTGTCTATCTCACCGGCCGCGCGTCCGACATGTACATCTCCGGCGGATCGAACGTGTATCCGCGCGAGATCGAGGAGGCGCTGCTGCTGCACGACGCGGTCGCCGAGGCCTGCGTGCTCGGCCTGCCGCATCCGAAATGGGGCGAGGGCGGCGTCGCCGTCATCGTCGCCCGCGCCCCGGTGGCCGAGGCGGCGCTGCGCGCGCATCTGGAGGGCCGCCTCGCCCGCTACAAATGGCCGCACCGCTTCGTCTTCTGGGACGCCCTCCCGCGCTCAGCCTACGGCAAGGTCCCCAAACGCGACGTCCGCGCCCGCCTCATCGAACAGGGCGTCGGCTTCGATCAGGATGCGAGCGCGTAGCCCCACGCCGCGCCGGCCGCGACGCGCGCCCGTGCCGCCGCCAGCACCGGCCCGGTGACGACGAGCGGGGCGCAGCCATCCGCCTCGCGCGCGCGGGCGGAAAAGTCGGGATGCAGCGCGACCACCCCGCCGCCCGCGAAGCGTGCCCGCGCGCCGTCGTCCAGATAGCTCTCGACCGCCAGCCCCTCGGCGAGCAGCACGTCGTGCCGGGGCAGTTCCACATGATAATACGTGACGCGCGCCACCCGAAGCTGCGCGATGGCGCGCCCGTCGATCAGATGCTTCACCGGGATCAGCGCGCCGTCGATGAACAGCGCATGGTCGGGCGAGAGCCACAGCGGGCGCGCGGGCAGGCCGGGACCGAAGGCGCCGGCGGCGATGCGCACCGGCCACACGCGCTCGGGCCGCGGATGGCGCCGGCAATCGATGCCGCGGTGGCCGATCCAGACGACCGGCGCGGTGCGCCCGTCGGCAAGCACGACCACGACACCCGGCCGCAGCCGCTCGACCGCGCAGGGGCCGGCCTCGGTGCGCAGCCGCGTCCCCGCCGCGAAGCAGGGCAGCGCGTAGGAGAACAGCGTGCCGCCGCTGCCCGTGCCGCCGTTCTCTGTCATGCCATAGAGCGTGTCGTTGACATCGACGAGGGTGACGGTGGGGCCGATCCCATCCGCCGTGCTGAAAGTGTGCAGGGTCTGCAACTGCCCCGTGGTGATCGAATAGCTGAACAGGGTTCCGTTGTTCGACGACCCGCCTTCATAGGTGGTCCCGTACAGCGTGCCGCCGACATCCGTCAGGCCGGTGATCGGCAGGGCGCCGTCGGTGCCGTCGAAATTGATCAGGGTCTGGAATCCGCCGGTCGCCGGATCGTACGAAAACAGCGTGCCGTCCTTCGACGTTCCGCCATATTCGGTCGTCCCGTACAGGATGCCGTTCACGTCGGTCAGGCCGCCGAGGGGGCTTGCGCCGTTGACGCTGTCGAAGCTGACCAGGGTCAGCAGTTGTCCCGTCGCCGGATCATAGGAAAAGACCGACCCGCCGCCCTTCGCGCCGCCGCTGTAGGTCGTGCCATACAGCGTGCCGCCGACGTCGAGCAGGGTGGCAGACGGGTCCTGGCCGTCGGTGCCGTTGAAATCGACCAGCGTCTGCAACTGCGTCGTGGCGGGGTTGTAGGCATACAGCGTGCCCTGGTCGGTCGTCCCGCCCCTCAGTGTCGTCCCGTACAACGTGCCGTTGACGGCGGTGACGCCCGCCTGGGGGTCCGCCCCGTCCTTGCCGTTGAAACTCACCAGGAAGCTGGTCTGTCCCGTCGCGGGATCGAGCGAATAGAGCGTGCCGTCGCCGCTCGACCCCCCCTGGGAGGTCGTTCCATAGAGCGTGCCGCCGACATCCGCGACACTGGCCTGGGGCTGGTAACCCCCGCCTCCGACATACGCGAAACTGGTGAGGGTCTGCAGCTGACCGCTGCCGATGCCGTACGAAAACACGGTACCGAAATCGGCCGACCCGCCGCCGAATGTGGTGCCGTAGAGCGTCCCGCCGATATCGGGCCCGAGGCCGAACGGATTGTCTCCGTTGGCGCCGCTGAAGTTCACCAGGACCGTGTACGCGCCGCTCATTTCCGTGCTCCCGCTCGCTGGCATCAACACGCGCAGGCACCGCGCCGCGGAGCGGCGGTAACGCTTCCGCCGCGCCGCCGTGCGGGAGTATGATCCAGCACGGCGGGAGCGGGCCAAACACGGTTTCGGCAGCACCGCGCCCCGACGGGCCGCCGGGCGGCGTCCGGGGACGCGGCACGAGCGGACCTGTGTCGAGCGGGGCGAACATGGCGGATGTCGTCGATCACGGCACGGCGGCAACCCACGCGGGACCGGTCGCCCCGGTGGCATCCACGGAGGCATCCACGGAGGCATCCACCCCCGGATCAGCCACCCAAACCGACGCCGTCGCCGTCCTGCGCGGGCAGGTGACGGAACTCGCGCGCAACGGTGTCACGGGCGCCGCGATGGGCTATGCGGGCGGGCTCTGCATGGCGGCGGGGCTGGCCTTCACGCGCGCCGACTGGCGGCCGCTGATCGGCCTCTGGCTGCTCTGCCTCGCGCTGCCCTACCTCGCCCACCTCGTCCTCGCCCGCCGCGCGCCGGGCGCGATCGCC
>NZ_BANB01000361.1 GCF_000964365.1 Acidisphaera rubrifaciens HS-AP3
AGGCCACCTGTGGCGGCAGGTCGGCGGCAGCGGTCGCGACCGTCGGCGCGGCGAGGGGCGGGGAGTCGCCGGGTGCGGTTCCGGGGGGCGGTTGAGGGATCATCCGTCCCGCGCGTAACACCCGGCGGGCTCGTGCGACAGAGCCTGTGGCTATCCGGCGGGCGCGCGCGGCCGGCATGTGCGGAGTGATCGCGATGATACGCTGGCCTGCCATCTGTCTGTTGCTGCTCGCCGCGACCGGCATAACGCCGGCATGGGCGCTGGAGAGCGCGCCGGTGCGCAGCGATCGCGCCGTTGTGACCCTGATCACCGACACGGATCACGTGGCCGCGGGCACGCAGTTCCGTGCCGGGCTGCAACTGCGCATGGCGCCGGGGTGGCATACGTACTGGCGCAACCCGGGCGACGCGGGCACGACGCCGGAGCTGCACCTGACGCTGCCGGCCGGCGTGACGGCCGGGCCGATCGACTGGCCGGCGCCGCAGATCCTGCGTGAGGGGCCGGTCGTCACCTACAGCTACGAGCACGAAATCGTGCTGCCGGTCACGGTGACGGTCGCCCGCGATGCCGCCCTGCCGCTGCATCTGGCGGCGCATGCGGAGTGGCTGGTGTGCGCCAATATCTGCGTGCCGGAGCAGGGGGATTTCACCCTCGACCTGCCGGCGGGCACGCCCGCGCCGTCGGCGCAGGCGCCGCTGTTCGCCGCCACCGACCGGCTGATCCCGCGTCCGGCGCCGTTCACCGCGCGCGTGGCGCCGGACGGGGTGCTGTCGGTGACGGGG
>NZ_BANB01000360.1 GCF_000964365.1 Acidisphaera rubrifaciens HS-AP3
TATTGGGGAAGATGTCGGTGGGCGTGCGGATGGCGGCGAGCGTCCCGAAGATGACGATCACGAACGCCAGCACGATGAACGTATAGGGTCGGGCCAGAGCTACCCGAACGAGTGCGAGCACCCGGTACTCCCGTTTGTTAGAGCCGCCATGCGGAACGGTCCGGCAAGCGAGCGGCGTCCAGCACGGCACGGGCACTAGTGCGTGACAGCCGGGCTCGCCACTAGATTATAGTTTATAGTTTGCGGATCGGTTACCCACCGGTGATCACCGGCCACGGGGCGTCGGCTGGCGGTGTCTTCGCCCCGGCTGCTGCGTGACGGTCGGCGGCGGTCCCGGTCGCGGCGCCCGCCGGTTCCGGCCCGCAGAACAGGGTGAACTCGCAGCCCGGCCGGGCATCCTCGATCCGCAGCGTATAGCCGTGCAGCCGGGCGATCGCCTGCACCAGGCTGAGGCCGAGGCCGCTGCCCTTGATGTGGCGGCTTTTGTCGCCGCGGTAGAAGCGGCGCAGCACGGCCGCGCGCTCGGCCGCCGGGATGCCGGGGCCGTCATCGCGCACCCGTATGCGTGGCGGCGAGCGGTCCGCGTCGAGCGCGAGCATGACCGTGCCGCCGTCGGGGACGAACTTCGTGGCGTTGTCCACGAGATTGGCCACGGCCTCCGTCAGGAGTTCCGCGTCGCCGACGACGAAAGCGTCGCCGGGCGTTTCCAGTTGGAAGCTCAGCTCCCGCATCTCGGCGACCGGCAGATAGAGCTGGTACACCTCCGAGCAGATCGCCTGCAGGCTGACCCGTCGGAACGCCGCGCGGCGCTGCCCGTCCTCGATCTCAGAGATGCGCAGCAGGGCGGTGATGATCGCCTCGGTCTGATCCAGGTCGGTCACCGCCTTCGCCAGCACGGCGCGCAGGGCATCGGCGGAGGTGTCGCCGTCGCGGGCCCGTTCCAGCCGGACCCGCAGCCGTGCGAGCGGCGTGCGCAGATCATGGGCGATGTTGTCGCCCACGCCCCGCACCTCGTAGACCAGCCGCTCGATCTCATCGAGCATGCCGTTGACGCTGATGGTGAGCTGATCGATATCGTCGCCCGCGCCGCGCAGCGGGATACGGCCGCGCAGGTCGCCCTGGCGGATGCCGCGGATCGCGTCGTTGACGCGCCGGATATGGCCGAGCATGCGGATGCTCAGCACCGCCGCCGCGCCCACCGACATCAGCAGGACGGGCAACAGGCCAAGCGTCAGGGCGCGCAGGACGGTGTCGCGCAGGCGCGCCAGCTCGTCCACGTTGCGGCCGATGACGAGGATGGTGCCATCCGGCAGCCGCCGTGCCACGGCGCGCACCGTCTGTTCCACCACCGGGGGCCGGTCCGCCTCGCCGGGCGCCGGGGGCGCCGCGGTGCCCGGCGGCGCCTGCAGCGACGCCACCACCGGGTGTGCCTGACCGTCGGCCGGCAGCCCGCGCGGCATGGCGGTCAGATTGCCCTCGATCGGCCGCAGGTCGGGGCCGAACAGGGCCAGGATGTTGACGCGATGCAGGTCGATCGCGATCCGCTGGCGCACTTCGGCCAGGATGTGATGCGGGCTCTCCTGCGCCACGGCCGCGGCCTCGGCGGTGAGGAAGGCGTCGATCCGGCGCGTCTCGTGCACCGCGGTCTGCCAGTAGATGAAGGCCAGCAGCAGCAGGGCCGTGACAAGGAAGGCGCTCGCCATCCGCAGGCCGAGGCGGAACGTCGCGGAGCGGGCGACCTCAGTCAGGAACACGGAAGACGAACCCGGCGCCGCGCACGCTCTGGATCATCGACGCCTCGCCCGGCACGTCGATCTTGCGGCGCAGCTTGCCGACATGGACGTCCACCAGATTGGTCTGCGGCACGAAGCGGTAGTGCCACACGTCCTCCAACAGCATCTCGCGCGTGACCACCTGCCCCGGCCGGCGCATCAGGTACTCGAGCAGCTTGAACTCGCGCGGCAGGAGGTCGATCCGCCGGCCGTCGCGCCGTGCGACCCGGTCGATGAGATCGAGTTCCAGCCCGCCGCCGCGCAGCATCGTCTCGCGCGTCTCCGGCGGCCGGCGCAGCAGCGCCTCGACGCGGGCGGCGAGCTCGGCGAGGGCAAAAGGTTTCACGAGGTAGTCGTCGCCGCCCGCCTTCAGCCCGCGCACCCGGTCATCGAGCGCGCCCAGCGCGCTGACGAACAACACGGGCGTGCGCACCGACGCCTCCCGCAGCCGCTCGATGATCGACAACCCGTCCAGGCCGGGCAGCATGCGGTCGATGATCAGCAGGGCATACGCGGGATCGGCCGCGAGCTCCGCCCCTTGCGCCCCGTCCTCGGCATGGTCCACCGCATGGCCCATCGCGGTCAGGTGGGCCGTCACCTCGGCCGCGAGATCGGCGTCGTCCTCGATCAACAGGATGCGCGCGACGCGCGGCGCGGCCGCCGTCCCCTGTCCCGCCGCGCCGGCTGACGCGGCCGTCCCACCTTTCATGGCCATCGGTGCATCGCGTTCGTCCTCTCCGCCGGCCGCCCGCGGCGAAGGTCCGGGCGACGGCGCTCCATCCGACCGTTGCGGACGCCGTTCGAGTAAAATCGCCTTCAGGGTGGCGGGCAAGCCGGTCCCCGGCGCGCTCATGCCCGTGGTCCGGCGGCGCGGGCGCCGAAGATGGCGGTGCCGACCCTCACCCAGGTCGCGCCATGGGCGATCGCCGTCTCGAAATCCGCCGACATCCCCATCGAGAGGACCGACAGGCCGTGCGCGGCGGCGCGGGCGGCGAGCCAGGCGAAATGCGGCGCGGGATCGGCGCCGTCGGGGGGCACGCACATCAGGCCGCGTAGGGCCGTGCCGAAGCGCCGGCGGCAGTCGTCGATGAAGGCGTCCGCGTCCGCGCGGGCAATGCCGG
>NZ_BANB01000359.1 GCF_000964365.1 Acidisphaera rubrifaciens HS-AP3
GCCGCCGGGCGCGATCAGAACTTGGCCGAGATGGTAAAGCCGTCGAAATTGAACAGCCGCGACGGCTGGCCGATGAACTCCGGTGTCTGCGAGACGTGGACGAAGGCGAAGCGCACCCCATAGGCGAGGATCGCCGCCCCCGCCGTCAGCTCGCCGACGAAGGGCACCGAGGTCACGCGCGGCCCCCCCTGGAACAGGCTGCCGTTGAGGGTCGCGTCATAGGCGACCGCCTGCCCGTCGCCGCCCCCGAACAGGTACCACGCAACCGGCCGCACATTGGTATAGGCATCGCCGCCGGTCATGCCGCCGAGGGGGCGCGACGGCCCGAAATCGCTCTGCAGCCCCTGCCCCACCCGCACCTCCGCGCCGGCCAGGGCATAGGTGCGGTAGGTGCCGATGCCGGCCGCGACCTGCGGCAGGGCGTCGAACTCCAGCGGCCCGAGTTGCGTCAGCGGCACCCGCCAGATGCGCTCGGCCGAGACCTCGACGACCGGCTGCGTCGGCTCCTGATAGCCCCACCCCTTGTTGGTGGTGTCGCCGATCAGGTTATGGAAGCCGTTCTGCACCTCCTCGCCCAGCGCCGCCGGCCCGATGATGCCGAGGCTGACGCCGATGATGCTGCGTGCCGTCTCGGTATCGTGGATCAGGTTGGCGTCGACCGTCAGCACGCCGGCATAGGGCCGGTCGCCCGGCAGCGGCGGGTTGACCTGCGTGTTGGCCGACGTGAACAGCAATTGCTGCAGGTCGATCGAATACCGCATGCGCCCGTCGCCCCAGATCGCCTGATCGAGGTCGGCCAGGGTCTGCGGCACCACGTCGGTCGGGCTCGTGTAGGCCAGCCGCAGGCCGGACGTGTAGTATTTATCGCTGTTCTGCAGGATGCTGTCGTTCTCGAGCTGGAACGTGACGATCGACTCCGGATCGGGCGGCGGCAGCTGCGCGTGCACCACCCCCGCCCACAGCACGCCCGGCAGGACGGCGGCGAGCAGCGGAAGCCGTCGCGGCGGATCGGTTCGGTCGGCCGTATACGCGCCGGCGACGCGCCGGCGTGCCTCAAGGCTTGTCATCCGCAATGCACCTGCAGCGGCCGGATACGGACATACCCGGCGGATGGACGCCACCGATCGGTGGCCGGAAAGGCCGGGGCCGAACCCGACCCCACTGTTCAAGAATGACACAGGCACCGCGCCACGTGGAAGCCCGCGACTTGGCGCCCCGCCAAACGCCCGGTAGAACCGACGAGTTGACCTCCGGGTTCCACCCGGACGGGCCCGCCCGGGCCGGTCCCCGACGCATAGCCTTCAACGGATGGGTGGCCGAGCGGTTTAAGGCAGCGGTCTTGAAAACCGCCGTGCGCGCGAGCGTACCGTGGGTTCGAATCCCACCCCATCCGCCAGACGATTCGCGATAAGCCCCTGTTGGATCACGATTGCATCTTTCCGACACGGCTTTGATATGAGGCGGCACCGGTGTCGCCTTGGACCGTCGGCGGCCTGTCGCGCAACGGAGCCGCGGCGCCCTGACCGAGCGAGGTCGGTATGGCTCAGCGTGAACCGCGACTGATACGCGGCGCCACCTTCAAGGGATATGCCGAGGCCGCCACGGCCGTGGGCCTGGACCCGCATGCGATGTTGAAGCGGGTTGGATTGGAGCCCCGCCTCCTCGACGAGCCGGACACCGTCTTTCCTTTCGACAGTTGGCTGCGGCTTCTGGCGGCGTCGGCGTCGCAATCGGGCGACCCCTATTTTGGCATGCGTGCGGCGATCGCCCGGGGCATCCCCGACCTGGGCGCCGTCAGCCTGTTGATGCGGGAGGCAGAGAATGTCGAAGCGGCGGTCCGGCTCTACACGTCCCACCTGACGCTTCATTCCGACGGGACCTTCATCCAGCTCGACAAGCGCTTCGAGAACCCGCTGATCGTCGTCGAGATCCCGGGAGAGACACGCGAGCAGTCAATCCAGGCGACGCAGTTCGGCGTGGTCGGCGTGACCATGCAGATACGCTGGCTGATCGGCGGTGCATTCCAACCCGAGCTTGTCAGCTTCTCGCATCCGAAACCGGCACGGAGCCACCAGATGCCGCGCTTCTTCGACTGCCCCGTGAGCTTTGGACAGATACTCTCGGGCATCGTAGTCAGCCGGGCGATCCTTCTCCGCCCCCTGGTAACGTCGCCGCCTTTCCTGCGCAGGCTCGCCCTGCAGCATCTGGAGCCAATCCTGCAGCGACCGCGCGACAGCGTCGCCGCCCGCGTCGCCCAGGTGATACGACAGATGCTGGAGGAGGACGGGTGTTCGGCCAGCGCCGTCTCCTCCCGCTTCGGCATCGATCGCCGAACGCTCAACCGCCGCCTCGCCAATGAGGGCGAGAGCTTCTCCTCCGTTCTGCGGCGGGTCCGCGTCGAGCGCGTCCGGCAAGCGATGGCGCAGCCGCAGCATTCCATAACAGAGGTGGCGAGCATCGCAGGTTTCTGCAATCTCAGTGCGTTTTCGCGCTGGTTTCATCGCACCTTCGGTTGCACGCCCACCGCGTGGCGCGATGGGCGCGCGCAAGATGACCGCCGCGCCCCGCTCATGATGCGAACAGGGTCCGAAAGCGGCTCGGCCGGGCCCGAAGGTATTGTTTCGGTGCGCGTATCTGCGCCCCGAAATGCGCGGCGGCGTGCCAGGGCCAGCGCGGATCGAACAAGACCGCGCGACCGAGCGCGATGAGGTCGGCATCCCCCGTGGCGAGGATGGCCTCGGCCTGCTCGTATCCGGTGATAAGGCCGACGGCGATGACCGGCAGCCGGGTCGCCTGCCGGACCGCACGGGCAAGCGGCACCTGATAGCTCGGCCCGGTTGGAATCGCCTGTGCCGGGCTGGAGCCGCCGCTCGACACGTTGATCGCGGCGCAGCCCCGCGCCTCCAGCGCCGCGGCATAGGCGATCGTCTCCTCGATCGACCATCCGCCCGGCACCCAGTCGGTGCCGGACACGCGCACCGTCACGGGACGCCTGTGGTCGAAGGAGTCGCGCACGGCATCGAAAACCTCGAGCGGAAAGCGCATGCGGTTCTCCAGCGATCCGCCGTACGCATCGTCGCGCCGGTTGGACAGCGGCGACAGGAAAGAGTGCAGCAGGTAGCCGTGCGCCGAGAGAATCTCAATGAAGTCCAGCCCGAGGCGCGAGGCACGGCGGGCGGCAGCGGCAAAGGCCTCGCGGATCGCGGCCATGCCGCCGCGATCGAGGACTTTCGGCACCGTCTCGCCCTCGGCATAGGCAAGCGGGGACGGACCCGTGGTGGCCCAGCCATTAGGCGCGCCGGGCGGGATATGCGCGCCGCCCTCCCACGACTTCTGCCGGGACGCTTTTCGCCCGGCGTGGTTGATCTGGATGCCGATCGGCATGTCCGACCAGCGCCGCACGCCGTGAAGCACCCGCCCGACGGCGGCCTCGCAGGCATCCGAATAGAGACCCGCATCTCCATAGGTGTTGCGCCCCTCGGGGGCGACGGCGGTCGCTTCGATCGTCAGCAGACCGGCACCGGAATTTGCCAATTGGCCAAGATGAATGAGGTGCCAGTCATTCATCTGTCCGTCCTCGGCGGAGTATTGCGCCATCGGGGCAATGACGATGCGGTTCGCCAGGGCGAGACTGCCGATTTTCATCGGGCTGAACAGGAGTGGATGGGTCATGACGGTCTCCGCCGACGCGGCCGGCGTCAGGAATGGTGCCGCAGCAGGATCTCCGCCAGGGCGGCGGGATTTTCGATCATGAAGTCATGCCCGCCCGACAGGGGATAGACATGGCGCCCTTCCCGGGCGGCCTCGGCCTCGTAGAGATTCCTGAACGGATTGGGCAGGCCTGTGTCGGTATCATTCCAGATCATGACCACCTTGCGCACCTGGGCGTACTCGCCCGTCAGCGTGAGCTTTTGGGTGAAGCAGGCAAGAGGATGCGGTGTCAGCCTTGCATCGACCCAGGGCTGATGTGCTGGACTCACACCGAAGACCGCTGACGGCCAGGGCGCGACCATCGTACCGCCGAGTTCCGCGCTGAGTTCCGTGAACGGCTCCAGCAACGAAGGCACGACCGTAAACGCCGTGTCGCCGTCCTTAGGCATCATCGCGTCCAGATAGACGAGCGACGCAATCCGCTCCGACAGCCGGTCGGCGACCCCGGTGATGACGAGACCGCCGTAGGAATGGCCGCAGAGCACGACATCATGCAGATCGTTCCATGTGATAAGATTGACGATATCCGCAATATGCGTTTCGAGGTTGATCGGCCCCAGGCGGGCGAGATGCGCGCGTTCGCCGACCCCGGTGAGGGTGGGCGTCATGACGGCATGGCCGGCGCGCTCCAACACCGGGCGCAGCATGTCAAAGGCCCATCCGCCGTGAAACGCGCCGGGTACGAACAGAAAAAGAGCCATCGCGGACCTCCTCGGCTGAAGACTGCAAACAAGACGCGGGAGCGCCTTCGTGCCGCGCAACGTATCCACCGCCGGGTCGCGTCACTTATCCGAATGGGACGCATTTTGTGCAAAATGGGGCATTCCGGGACGCCTGGAACAGTCGCGGCTGGCGCCGTCGTCGCCCGGAGCGACGCAAGCCCGAAAGCGGCCCTACGGCCCGGCGGGCGCGTCGGCGCCGTCGTCCTTTCGCCCGCGTGCCACCACGCGCAGCCGGCCGTCCGGCAACGGCCGCTGCAGCGCCGCCGCCTCCTGCCATGGCGCCGTCAGGCACGTCTCGATCTCGTCCGGTTCGGTCAGCACGACCGGCATCGCCTTCGGATGGAACATCGCCGCCACCCCTCCAACGATCCACCCGGCGCACGGGCACGATCCCGCCGCGGCGAGCCCTATCTGTGGCAGTCGGAAGTCGGATAACGTTGATTTCGCTCAAAGCCGCCGGAAGCGGACTCCTGCGCGGGCGAAGCGGGCTGTCTGGAGGATCGCGGCTTCGTTGGCCGCCGACATGCTCGCCCATGGACAGCGATCGCCATGTCGCCCGATCACGCCCGTGTTCGGGCCGTCCTCGGCGACACCGCCAGGCCCAGGAACACCATCACGGCCCGGTTGAGCCGGACCACATCTTCGTCGTCCAACCGCCCGATCCGCTCGCCGACCTTGGACTTCGGTACGGTGGTGATCTTATCCACCATCAGCCGGGACGGAGAACGCAGCCCGTTTCGCTCGTTCGGGTCCACCGACAGCCGGAACAAGGGGGCCTCGGTCGGGTCGGAGGTAAAGGCACAGATCGTGATCGAGTCCGTCGCGTCGAAGGCATCGTCCTGCACGATGACGACGGGACGCAGCTTGCCCGCGTAATCCGTTCCGCCGCAGACGGTCCAGACCTCGCCTCGTCTCATCCCTCGTCCCGGTCGGACACCGCGTCGATGAACGCCTGATCCTCGGCCGCGTCGGCGCTCGTCGTCACGGCCAGGGATTGCCGGTGCGCCTCCGACCGGAACGACGACGCCCGCACGTCCGGCACCCAGATCTGGATCGGCCGCAGGCCCTGCGCGCGCAGCCGGTCGCGGTATTCCTGAACCTTCACCCTGGTGGGCTTGACGCCTCTCGCCGATACCATGAGCGACACTCCGAATAGGTGACATGTAACTCTCGGGGTGTCGCGCCACGAGGGGTCGGTCTGGTTCGGGCGTCTGTCCGGTACGAGGACGCCTCGCAGGGCAGCCGCGACTGACGATCTCCATCAGCGCGCTCCCAAAACGAATAAAATCTGAAAGCGCGCTTCAGTGTTTCTGACTTGAGAACGGCGGCGGCCGATTATACCCCGTCGCTCTATCGTAAACGTCCAAGTCGATAGAAAAAGCAAATGGAGGGATAGGCAGATGGCTGGTCGTCATTTCCTGCATGTACCGGGTCCGACCAACGTGCCGGACCGCGTCCTCCGCGCCATGCATGTCCCGATGGAGGACCATCGCAGCCCGGTCTTCCCCGCGCTCACGCTGCCGCTGTTCCAGCGCCTCAAGTCCCTGGTCCGCACCGAGACCGGCGAGGCGTTCATCTTCCCGTCCTCCGGCACCGGTGCCTGGGAAGCGGTTCTGACCAACACGCTGTGCGCCGGCGACCGCGTGCTGTCGCCGCGCTTCGGCCAGTTCAGCCATCTGTGGATCGACCTCGCGCAGCGGCACGGGCTCGACGTCGTCATCCAGGAAGAGGAATGGGGCATCGGCGCCTCGCCGCAGAACATCCATGACGCGCTGGCCGCCGACCGCGACCACAGCATCAAGGCGGTCATGGTCGTGCAAAACGAGACCGCGACCGGCGTGACCAGCGACATCGGCGCGGTGCGCGCCGCCATGGACGCGGCGAAGCATCCGGCGCTGCTGTTCGTGGACGGGGTCAGCTCGATCGCCTCGATCGACATGCGCATGGACGAGTGGCGCGTCGACGGCATCGTCACCGGCAGCCAGAAGGGTCTGATGCTGCCCGCCGGCCTCGGCATCGCGGTGATGAGCCGCAAGGCGATGGAGGCGATGGAGGCCGCGCGCACCCGCGACCCGCTGAAGCGCTGCTACTTCGACTTCCTCGACATGCAGAAGGCGAACGCGACGGGCTACTTCCCGTACACGCCGTCGCTGCCGCTGCTGTACGGCCTGCGCGAGGCGCTGGACATCATCGACGAGGAGGGGCTGGACCAGGTCATCGCCCGCCACCGCTTCCTCGCCGAGGGCGTGCGGCGCGGCGTCAAGCAGGGCTGGGGCCTCAAGCTGTGCGCCCGCGAGCCCAAGTGGGAGAGCGACACGGTCAGCGCCATCCTCGTGCCGGAGGGCGTCGACGGCGCCGCCGTGATCCGGCGTGCGTTCGAGCGCTACAACCTGGCACTCGGCGCCGGCCTGTCGAAGGTCGCGGGCAAGCTGTTCCGCATCGGGCATCTGGGCGACCTCAACGAGCTGATGTGCCTGGCCGCCCTGTCCGGGGCCGAGATGGCGATGCGCGACGTGGGCATCGCGGTCGAGCCGGGCAGCGCCGTCGCGGTCGCCTCGGAATACTACCGCAGCGCCGACAAGGCCTCGTCGCTCAAGGCCGCCGCCTAGGAGCGCCCGTCCAAAGCCTGGTCCACGCGCGTCGGGGAGGGCGCCATGAACCTGCACGAATACCAAGCAAAAGAACTGCTATCGGCGGCCGGTGTGGACGTCCCGCACGGCCTCGTCGCCTACTCGCCGGATCAGGCGGTCTATGCCGCGACCGAACTCGGCGGCTGGCACTGGGCCGTCAAGGCACAGGTCCATGCCGGCGCGCGGGGCAAGGCCGGCGGCATCAAGCTGTGCCGGACCTATCACGAGGTGCGCGAGGCGGCGGAGGCCATGCTCGGCCGCCGTCTCGTCACCGTGCAGACCGGGCCGGAGGGCAAGCCGGTCAACCGGCTGCTGATCGAGGTCGCAACCCCGTTCGAGCGGGAGTTCTATCTGGGCTTCGTCCTCGACCGGAAGACCGAGCGCGTGCGCGTCATCGCCTCGGCCGAAGGCGGGATGGAGATCGAGGAGCTGGCGCACCGTCCCGGCGCGCTGATCGAGTGCGAGGTCGAGCCCGCGGTCGGCCTGCAGGCGTTCCAGGCGCGCGAGATCGCCTTCAGGCTCGGCCTGACGATCAAGCAGGTGCAGCGGGCGTCGAAGGCGATCATGGGCGCCTACCGCACCTTCCGCGACAGCGACGCGACGATGCTGGAGATCAACCCGCTGGTGCTGCTCGCCGACGAGCGGGTGGTGGCACTCGACTGCAAGATGTCGATCGACGACAACGCGCTGTTCCGTCGTCCGCGGCTGGAGGCGATGCGCGACCCGACGCAGGACGACCCGCGCGAGGCGCAGGCCGCCGACCATAACCTGAATTATGTCGGGCTCGACGGCACGATCGGCTGCATCGTCAACGGCGCGGGTCTCGCGATGGCGACGATGGATACCATCAAATACGCGGGCGGCGAGCCGGCCAACTTCCTCGATGTCGGCGGCGGCGCGAGCCCCGAGCGCGTGGCGACCGCGTTCCGGCTCGTGCTCTCCGACCCCAACGTGCGCGCGGTGCTGGTCAACATCTTCGCCGGCATCAACCGCTGCGACTGGGTGGCGGAGGGCGTCGTGCAGGCGGTCCGGCAGATCGGCCTCAAGCAGCCGCTGGTGGTGCGTCTTGCCGGCACCAATGTCGAGGCGGGGCGGCAGATCCTGCGCGACAGCGGCATCGACCTGATCGCCGCCGAGAGCCTGTCGGAAGCCGCCGCGCGCGCCGTCGAGGCCGCGCGTGCCTATGCGCCCTGAACGCAGCACGGCGAGGAAGAGGAGACCGTCATGGCCATCCTGATCGACCGCGATACGAAAATCCTGGTGCAGGGTTTCACCGCCGAAAAGGCGACCTTTCACGCCAACGAGATGATCGGCTACGGCGCCCAGGTCGTGGGCGGCGTGACGCCCGGCAAAGGCGGACGCCGGCATCTTGATCGCCCCGTCTTCGACACGGTGAAGGACGCGGTGGCGGCGACCGGCGCCGACGCTTCCATCCTGTTCGTCGCCCCGCCCTTCTGTGCCGACGCGATCATGGAGGCGGCGGATGCCGGGCTGCGCCTCGTGTGCGCCATCACCGACGGCATCCCGGCGCAGGACATGATGCGGGTCAAGCGCTACCTGCGCCGCTACCCGCGCGAGCGGCGCACGATGCTGGTCGGTCCGAATTGCGCCGGCATCATCAGCCCCGGCCGCTCGATGCTCGGCATCATGCCGCCGCATATCTATCGCGAGGGCAATATCGGCATCGTCTCGCGCTCCGGCACGCTCGGCTACGAGGCGGCCGCACAGCTCAGCGAACTCGGGCTCGGCGTCTCCACCAGCGTCGGCATCGGCGGCGATCCGATCAACGGCAGCTCGTTCCTCGACCATCTCGCGCTGTTCGAGAACGATCCCGACACGCACGCGGTGATGATGATCGGCGAGATCGGCGGACCGCAGGAGGCCGAGGCGGCGGCCTGGATCGAGCACAACATGACCAAGCCGGTGATCGGCTACGTCGCCGGGATGACCGCGCCCAAGGGGCGCCGCATGGGCCACGCCGGCGCGATCGTCTCCAGCGCCGGCGACAGCGCGGCGGAAAAGGCGGAGATCATGCGCGGCCACGGCCTCACCGTCGCGCCCAGCGCGGGCGCGCTGGGGACGACGGTCGCCGAGGTGATGGACCGCCGCCCGCGGGTCGCCGCGTGACGCGCCGCGCAAAGGATCGGGATCAATGAGCTTCTTTCAGGTCAAGCAGGCGACACCTCGCCTGCATCGGTCCGAACTCGCGGTGCCGGGCAGCAACCCCGGCCTGTTCGAAAAGGCGGCGATCAGTGCCGCGGACGTCATCTTCCTCGACCTAGAGGACGCGGTGGCCCCGGACGACAAGGCGCGCGCCCGCGCCAACGTCGTGCAGGCGCTGAACGAGATCGACTGGGGCGCGCACACGATGATGGTGCGCATCAACGGGCTCGACACCGAGTACATGTACCGCGACGTGATCGAGGTCGTGGAGCGTTGCCCCCGCCTCGACATGCTGCTGATCCCCAAGGTCGGCGTGCCGGCGGACGTCTATGCCGTGGACATGCTGGTGACACAGATCGAGCAGGCGGTGCGGCGCGAGCGGCGCATCGGGTTCGAGGTCCTGATCGAGACCGCCCTCGGCATGGCAAACGTGGAGGCGATCGCGCAGGCCTCGCCCCGGCTGGAAGCGATGAGCTTCGGCGTCGCCGACTACGCGGCCAGCACGCGCGCGCGGACGACGGTGATCGGCGGCGTTCATCCCGAATACGGCGTGCTGGCCGACCCGGACGCAGAGGGCCGCCGCGACTATGCCTGGGCCGATCCGTGGCATTTCGCGCAAAGCCGGATGATGGTCGCCTGCCGCGCCTACGGCCTGCGGCCGATCGACGGCCCGTTCGGCTCCTTCGGCGACCCCGACGGCTTCATGGCCGCCGCCC
>NZ_BANB01000358.1 GCF_000964365.1 Acidisphaera rubrifaciens HS-AP3
ACGTGGACGTGTGCGACGCGGCGGCCCGGCTGCCCGACGGCCTCGACCGCCGGGCGGCGCTGGCGCGTTTCCACGTCATGGCCCCGTCTGGCGCGATGCTGTCCGGCGCCGCCGCCTTCGTGGAAGTCTGGCGGACGCTGCCGCGCTGGCGCTGGCTTGCCCGGCTCGCGTCCCTGCCGCTCGCGCTGCCGCTGCTGGAGGGCGCCTATCGCCTGTTCCTGAACGCGCGGCCGCTTTTGGTCCGAGTCTTTATTGTGCTGACCCGCCGCGCGACGCCGGCCGGCAAGGCCGGTCATGACCCAACCTGAGTCGGACGGGGCGCCACCGTCGCTCCGCTCCTTCGATCCCGGCGGCGTCGCCGTCGTGTTCGGCGCGACCGGCGGCATCGGCGCGGCACTCCTGGCCGCCCTGGAAAAGGCCGGGCATTTCCGACACGTGACCGGCTATGGCCGGCGCGGCACGCCGTCCTTCGACCTGACGGACGAGACGAGCATCGCGCGCGTCGTCGCCGATGCCGCCGCGCTGGGCGAGATACGCCTCGCGGTCGACGCGACCGGCTTTCTGCACGCAGCGGACAAACGGCCGGAAAAGTCCTGGGCGGAACTCGATGCCGCGCGCCTGGCCCACGCCTTCGCCGTCAACGCCATCGGCCCGGCGCTGCTGATCAAGCACCTGCTGCCGCGGCTGCCGCGCACGGGCAAATCGGTCTTCGCCACGCTGTCCGCCCGCGTCGGCTCGATCGGCGACAACCGCCTCGGCGGCTGGTACGCCTATCGCGCGTCAAAGGCGGCGCTGAACCAGTTCGTCCGCACCGCGTCGATCGAACTCGCCCGCCGCGCGCCGGCGGCCGCCTGCGTCGCCCTTCATCCCGGCACCGTCGCGACCGGCCTGTCGGCCCCGTTCGTCCGGCCGGGCAGGGAGGTCCACGCACCGGAGGAGGCCGCGCGTCACCTGCTGTCCGTCATCGACCGGCTCGACGCCTCCGCCACCGGCGACTTTCTCGACTGGCGCGGCGACCCCGTGCCGTGGTGAAGCCCGCGCCGCTCCCGCGCCCCTCCGGCGCCCCGCCG
>NZ_BANB01000357.1 GCF_000964365.1 Acidisphaera rubrifaciens HS-AP3
GGCCTCGCCGGGCCGGACGCCGCCCGTGCCGCGCGCGACGCGGCGCAGGAGGAGTCGCTGCGCGCGGCCGAACTGCAGGCGGGGCTGATCGTGCGGGTGCTTCACGCCCACGGGCTGATGCCGGACGTGCCGCCCGACCGTCTGCCGCGACTCGACCTGCGCGCCACCCCCGCCGCGCTGCGCGCCGCCGCGGGCGCGCTGCGGATGGCGCCGGAGCGGCTGTTCGCCACGACTGAAATGGCAAGCCGCGTGCTGCTGCCAATCGGCCTCGCCGCGGGCGGGGCCACGGCCGGATCGGAAGACGGCAGCCTCGCCGGCCCTTTGCGCCGGCTGCTCGGCCAATTGGCGACCTTCGGCCGGCACCTGCGCGAGCGGAAGGAGACGGCGCCGCCGGAGACCCGCGGCTACTACGACCGTGCCGAGACCGCCGCGGCGGAGGCGATCACCCTCGGTGGCCGCGCGCTCGGCGCGATCGATGCCGCCCTCGCGCAGCCCGGTCGCCTGCTGGCACGCTGGGACGGGGAGCAGGCCCGAATGGCGGCGGAAATCGATCGCCTGTACTGGGTGCTGGACGGGTGGGAGCCGACCATCGACCACTACACCCATCGGCTCGCGGACCTGCTGCTGGTCTCGCAGGAACAGACGCTCGCCGTGCTGGCTGCGGTGGCGCCACCGCCCGGACGGCGGTCGGGTGGCTGACGGGCTCGGGCCGTGAGCCCGGAGACGATGCCGCTATTCCGGTGACAGGGTGACCATCGCCACCCCCTGACGCACCATGCCGAGCGCCTGCGCGGCGCCGAGCGACAGATCGATGACGCGACGGGCCGCACGCAGGCGATCCGTGATGATCACCACCACCTCCTGCCCGGTCTCGGCGACGCGCACGCGGACGCGGGTCCCGAAGGGCAGCCAGTGGTGAGCGGCCGTCAAGGCGTGCATGTCGAACACCGCCCCGCTTGCCGTCCGCCTTCCGTCCCAGTGGGGACCGTAAAAGGAGGCCTTCCCCATTTCATGAAAATTGCTGGGCGCCGGGTCGCCGGTCCCGGCCGGTGCCGAAGCGGTCTGCCCCACGTCGTCGGGCAGGGAGGCGACGATGGGCGGCGTGTCGTCGCTCGGTACCGGCTGTGGCGCCCGGTGCCCGGCGGCGTGGGCTTTCGACGGCACCAGCGCCAGCGCGCACCAGCCAAGCAGAACGGCGGACAAAGCGGGACGCAGCGTCATGTTACCTCACGTTCAGCAGCGGCGTTGCGGCACCGGCACGCAGGCCGGTGTCGTAGTGGCCGCCCAGGATTACGTTCTGTCACAACAACGAACGGTGAATATCCGCGAAGATCTCCGCGGCTGGCGGGGCGTCGGCGGCAAAGCTACCCACAGGATGCCGCCGGGGCAAACAGAAAACCCAAGGTCGGGGTCAGCATCGGCCGAGCAGCGGGCCGGGCACCCGGCCTGAAACGAATCGCCAATAGATCGGACGGGCCCGCGCGCCCATAGGTTGGACAGTATGGACTACACTTCGACCGCACCTGCCCGCAGCCGCGCACGCGGCGACTTGCCGGGCTGGCTGCCTTTGCTGCTCGGCTTTCTAACGGCGGTAGGACCGGTCTCTACCGACATGTATTTGCCGGGTTTCCCCGCGATCGAGGCCTCGCTCCACGGTGCGCCAGGCTCGGCCCAGATCACGCTCGCGACGTGGTTCGCCGGGCTCGCGGTCGGACAGATCACCCTCGGCAGCCTGTCCGACCGGTTCGGCCGTCGCCTGCCGCTCCTGGCCGGCACGCTGGTCTATGCCGTCGCC
>NZ_BANB01000356.1 GCF_000964365.1 Acidisphaera rubrifaciens HS-AP3
GGGCTGCCGCAGGAGGCGACGGCGTTGCGCCGGCTCAAGGCGCTGGGCTTCGCCGACTCCCGCCTCGCCGCGTTGAGCGGCCGCACCGAGGCCGAGGTCGCGGCGCTGCGCGCGCGCCTCGGCGTGGTGCCGGTCTATCGCCGCATCGACACCTGCGCCGCGGAGTTCGCCTCCGCCACGCCCTATATGTATTCGACCTACGAGGGCGGCTACGGCACGCCCGTGTGCGAGGCCGATCCGACCGACCGGCGCAAGGTCGTCATCCTCGGCGGCGGTCCCAACCGCATCGGCCAGGGCATCGAGTTCGACTATTGCTGCGTTCACGCGGCCTATGCGCTCAAGGACGCGGGCTACGAGACCATCATGGTCAACTGCAACCCCGAGACCGTGAGCACCGATTACGACACCGCCGACCGGCTGTATTTCGAGCCGCTGACCGCCGAGGACGTGATCGCGGTGGTGCGCCGCGAACAAAGCCGCGGCACCGTGCTCGGCTGCATCGTGCAGTACGGCGGCCAGACGCCGCTGAAGCTGTCGCAGGCGCTGTCGCGCGCCGGCATCCCGATCCTCGGCACCAGCGCCGACGCGATCGACGCGGCGGAGGACCGCGAGCGGTTCCAGAAGCTGCTGCATGGCCTCGGCCTGCGTCAGCCGGAGAACGGAATCGCCCGCAGCGCGGAGGAGGCGGAGGCGATCGCCGACCGCATCGGCTATCCGCTGGTGATCCGCCCGAGCTACGTCCTCGGCGGCCGCGCGATGGAGATCGTCTACGACCGCGCCGGCCTGCATCGCTACATGCGCGAGGCGGTGCGCGTCTCCGGCGACAACCCGGTGCTGATCGACCGCTACCTCAACGACGCGATCGAGGTGGACGTGGACTGCATCGCCGACGGCACCGATGTCTATGTCGCGGGCGTGATGGAGCACATCGAGGAAGCCGGCATCCATTCCGGCGATAGCGCCTGCGCCCTGCCGCCCTACACGCTCTCGCCCGCCATGGTGACGGAGCTGAAGGCGGAGACCGAGGCGCTGGCCCGCGCGCTGGAGGTGGTCGGGCTGATGAACGTGCAGTACGCGATCAAGGGCGACCTCGTTTACGTGCTGGAGGTCAATCCGCGGGCAAGCCGCACCGTGCCCTTCGTCGCGAAGGCGACCGGCGTCGCGGTGGCCAAGGTCGGCGCGCGGGTGATGGCGGGCGAGAAGCTGGCGTCCTTCCGCCTCGACGACCGCGCCATCGCCCCGCATGTCGCGGTCAAGGAAGCGGTGTTCCCCTTCGCCCGCTTCCCCAACGTCGATACGATCCTGGGGCCGGAGATGCGCTCGACCGGCGAGGTGATGGGCCTCGATCACAGTTTCGAGCGCGCCTTCGCCAAGGCGCAGCTCGGCGCCGGGGTGCGGCTGCCGGAGGGAGGGGCGGTGTTCATCTCCATCCGCGACGCCGACAAGGGCAGCGTGCCGGGCCTCGCGCGGCGGCTGGCGGACATGGGCTTCCGGCTGATCGCCACGCGCGGCACCGCGGCGCGCATCCGCGAGGCGGGGCTGGACGTCGCGGTGGTGAACAAGGTGCTGGAGGGCCGGCCGCACTGCGTGGACGCGATCCGCTCGGGCGAGGTGCAGCTCGTCATCAACACCGCCGCCGGGCCGCAGTCGGTCGCCGACAGCTTCGCCATCCGGCGCAGCGCGCTGACCCACGGCGTGCCGCACTACACGACCATGGCGGGGGCGCGCGCGGCGGTGCACGCCATCGCCGCCCTGCGCGCCGGGTCCCTTGAAGTCGCCCCGCTTCAGGGCTACTTTCGCGGTTCGTTCTGAAATCCGTCGCGGTGGGGAACCCTTGCCGCGGCGGTCGCGTTTCCGCCGCCCGGAGACCGGCTCCGAACGGATACGGAGTCCGGACGCGGGCCGCGGCGCCGGGACGGACAGCCTGACAGCCGGAACCGCGCCGCGCGGGGGATAGCGTGCCGGCGATGTTCCGGCGATGATCGCCGTGGCGTGCGACTGACCATTGAGGACCGACACTCGTGCAGAAGTTTCCGATGACCGGCCCCGGGCTGCAGCGTCTGGAAGATGAGCTGCGGCAGTTGAAGTCGGAGGAGCGACCCGCCGTGATCCGCGCGATCGCCGAGGCGCGCACGCATGGCGACCTTTCGGAGAACGCCGAATATCACGCCGCGCGCGAGCGCCAGTCCTTCATCGAGGGACGCATCGCCGAGCTTGAGGAGATCATCTCCTCGGCCGAGGTCATCGATCCCTCGACCCTGTCGGGCGAGAACGTCAAGTTCGGCGCGCATGTCCGTCTGATCGACGAGGAGACGGAGAAGGAAGCCGAATACCAGATCGTCGGCGTCCACGAGGCCGACATCAAAAGCGGCCGCCTGTCGGTGTCCTCGCCGCTCGCCAAGGCGCTGATCGGCAAGAAGCCGGGTGATACCATCAGCGTGCCCGCGCCGGGCGGCGACCGTTCCTACGAGGTTTTGAACGTCCGTTATGGCTGACGGGGGCGCCGCCCCGTCGGTCGGCATCGGCGATATCGAGGCCGCGGCGGCACGCATCGCCGGGCGCGTCGTGCGGACACCGACCCTCTATTCAGACGCCGTTTCGCGCGCAACGGGCGCCGATGTCTGGCTCAAGCTCGATAATCTGCAGGCGACCGGCGCGTTCAAGGAACGCGGCGCGGCCAACCGCCTCGCCCTGCTCGACGGCGGGGAGCGCGCGGCCGGCGTGATCGCCATGTCCGCCGGCAACCACGCCCAGGCGGTCGCCCGCCACGCCAGCCTGCTCGGCATCGCCGCCACCATCGTCATGCCCCGCCACACCCCGGCGACCAAGGTGACGCGCACCGCCGCCTGGGGGGCCGACGTCGTGCTGCATGGCGAGACCCTGGCCGAGGCGGCGGCGCACGCCCACGCCCTGGCCGCCGCGCGCGGGCTGGTGTTCATCCATCCCTATGATGACGCGGGCGTGGTCGCGGGCCAGGGCACGCTCGCGCTGGAGATGCTGGAGGTCATTGCGTGCTGCTGCCGCTTTATCCACAGATG
>NZ_BANB01000355.1 GCF_000964365.1 Acidisphaera rubrifaciens HS-AP3
ATCGGGGCCGCGATCAACGACCGGTTGCGACGCGCGGCGGCCCCGCGCTGATGCGCAAGCCGCCGTCGCCCCTACCTACGACGCTGACCGGCTGCTCACCTCCTGACGGACGAAGGGGATAGGATTGACCCGGGCATTCCTGAACCGCGTCGGCACGGCCGTGCCCGCGCACGATATTCATGCGGCCTTTGTCGCGTTCGGCTGCGGCGTACTCGACGACCCGCACGCCCGGGCGCTATTCGCGCGGATGGCGGACATGGCGGACATCCACCACCGCTATGCCGTGATCGAGCCCGGCCCGCTGCCGCGCGACCGGGTGCTCGACGCGGACGGGTTCTACACGCGCGGCGCCTTTCCGGGGACGCAGGCCCGGATGGAGCGCTTCGAGCACGAGGCGCGCGCCCTCGCCCTGCGGGCGGCGGCGGCGCTCGACCTCGGCGGCGAGCGTGACCGCATCACGCATCTGGTGCTGGCCTGCTGCACCGGCTTCACCGCGCCGGGATTGGAGTTCCAGCTGATGCAGGCGCTGGGTCTGCCGTCCTCGGTCGAGCGCACCATCGTGGGCTTCATGGGCTGCTTCGCCGCCGTCAACGCGTTGCGGCTGGCGCGCCACTTCGTCCGGTCGGAGCCGCGCGCCCGGGTGCTGGTGGTCAATGTCGAGCTGTCCAGCCTGCACCTGCAGGAGGCGTGGGAGCTGGAGAAGATGCTCAGCTTCCTGCTGTTCGGCGACGGCGCGACGGCGGCGCTGGTCACCGCCGATCCAGTCGGGATCGAGCTGGACGCGTTCCGCACCGTGGTGATCCCGCGCACCGACGACATGATCACCTGGCATATCGGCGACACCGGCTTCCTGATGCACCTGTCGGGGCAGGTGCCGGGGCGCATCCGCCGCTTCCTGCGCGCCGAGGGCGAGGGGCTGATCGCGCCGCACACGCCGCGCGACCTGGCCCATTGGGCGGTCCATGCGGGCGGCCGCTCGATCCTGGATGCCGTGCAGCACGGGCTCGGCCTCGGGCCGGACGCGCTTGCCCATTCGCGCGGCGTGCTGCGCGACTACGGCAACATGTCCTCGGCCACGCTGATGTTCGTCCTCGACCGGCTGCTGCGCGCGGGCGGGCCGCCGGGCGACGGCATGGCGATGGCCTTCGGGCCGGGGCTGACGGTCGAGAGCTTCCGTTTCCGGACCGTCGGCTGATGGGCGCCCTCGCGCGGCGCAGCGACGCGCCGGAGCTGATGGATACCGATTGCCGC
The DNA here is from genome assembly GCF_000964365.1 of Acidisphaera rubrifaciens HS-AP3. Classification (GTDB taxonomy): domain Bacteria; phylum Pseudomonadota; class Alphaproteobacteria; order Acetobacterales; family Acetobacteraceae; genus Acidisphaera; species Acidisphaera rubrifaciens. The sequence continues at coordinate 1,252 of NZ_BANB01000355.1, forward strand.
GACTACGACGATTACCGCGCCTGCCTGCGCGACCTGTCGCGGGTCAACGTCGCGACCCTGACGCACCGGCCGCTGCTGCGCTGGCTCGCCCGCACCACGGCGGACTGGCCGTCCTTCACCCTGCTGGACGCCGCCTGTGGCTATGGCGACCTGCTGCGCGTCGTCGCGCGCTGGGCGGCGCGGGCGGGCAAGCAGGTCCGGCTGACCGGCGTGGACCTCAATCCCTGGGCGATCCGCGCCGCACGCGAGGCCGGCGGCGACGACGGCATCGTCTATGTCCACAACGACATCTTCGACCACCGCCCGGCGGAGGCGCCGGACCTCATCGTCAGCTCGCAGTTCGCCCACCATCTGGACGACGCGACGATCGTCCGTTTCCTCCGCTGGCTGGAGGCAGGGGCCGGGCGCGGCTGGTTCGTCACCGACCTGCGGCGGGCCTGGTTTCCCTATATCGGCTTCCCGATCCTGGCGCGGGTGGCGCTGTGGCACCGCTTTGTCCGTTACGACGGCGTTGTGTCCATCACCCGCAGCCTGACGGCCGGGGAGTGGCAGGCGCGGGTGGATGAGGCGGGGCTGCACGGCATCGCCGCGGTGCATCGCCGGCTGCCGTTCCGCGTCACGGTCGAGCGGGTGCGGCCATGAGCCGGCAGGCATGAGCGTGGGGGCATGAGCGTGGGGGCATG
>NZ_BANB01000354.1 GCF_000964365.1 Acidisphaera rubrifaciens HS-AP3
GTCGGTCCCGACGAACTGAACGCGTCCCTTCCCTTCACGCGAGTCGGCTACGTATAAGGGGCGCCCATGACGCGCTTTGTGTTCATCACCGGCGGCGTGGTCTCCTCGCTTGGCAAGGGTATCGCGGCGGCAGCCCTGGGTGCGCTGTTGCAGGCGCGCGGTTATTCCGTGCGGCTGCGCAAGCTCGACCCGTATCTCAACGTCGATCCGGGCACGATGAGCCCGTATCAGCATGGCGAGGTGTTCGTCACCGATGACGGGGCGGAGACCGACCTCGACCTCGGCCACTACGAGCGCTTCACCGGCGTGCACGCGACGCGGGCCGACAACGCGACAACGGGCCGCCTCTATGCCGAGGTGATCGCCCGCGAGCGGCGCGGCGACTATCTCGGCGCGACCGTGCAGGTCATTCCGCACATCACCGACGCGATCAAGGAGACGATCGTGCGGGATACCGAGGGCCTCGATTTCGTGCTGATCGAGATCGGCGGCACCGTCGGCGACATCGAGAGCCTGCCGTTCCTGGAGGCGATCCGTCAGCTCGGCAACGAACTCGGCCACGAGCGGGCGATGTTCGTGCACCTGACGCTGGTGCCCTATATCCCCTCGGCCGGCGAGCTGAAGACCAAGCCGACGCAGCATTCCGTCAAGGAACTGCTCAATGTCGGCATCCAGCCGCAGCTGCTCATCTGCCGTTGCGACCGGCCGATCCCGCCGAACGAGCGGCGCAAGATCGCGCTGTTCTGCAACGTCCGGCCCGAGGCGGTGATCGCGGCGCTCGACGTGGATACGATCTACGCGGTGCCGGTCAGCTACAGCGCCGAGGGGCTGGACCGCGAGGTGCTGCGCCATTTCGACCTGCCGCACGCAACGCCGCCCGACCTGTCGCGCTGGGAGCGCGTCGCCGCGACGGTGCGCGCGCCGGAAGGCGAGGTGAAGATCGCGGTCGTCGGCAAGTACACCTCGCTGCTCGACAGCTACAAGTCGCTGGCCGAGGCGATGGCCCATGGCGGTATCGCGCACCGGGTGCGCGTCCTGCCCGAATGGGTGGACAGCGAGGTGTTCAGCCAGCCCGACCGTATCTCGCGGCTGGAGGGGGTGCACGGCATCCTCGTTCCCGGCGGCTTCGGCGAGCGCGGCACGCTCGGCATGATCGAGGCGGTGCGCTTCGCGCGCGAGCGGCGCGTGCCCTTCCTCGGCATCTGTTTCGGGATGCAGATGGCGGTGATCGAGGCGGCGCGGAACCTCGCCGGCCTGCCCGGCGCCTCGTCCACGGAGTTCGGCCCGTGCGACGTGCCGGTGGTCGGGCTCCTGACGGAATGGGCGCGCGGCAACGAAATCGAACGGCGCCGCGAGGGCGGCAATCTCGGCGGCACGATGCGCCTCGGCGCGTATGCCGCGTCGCTTGCCGAAGGCAGCCTCGTGTCGGAGATCTACGGCGGCGCCACCCGCATCGAGGAGCGCCACCGCCACCGCTACGAGGTCAACATCCATTACCGCACGGCGCTGGAAGCCACGGGGCTGCGCTTCTCCGGCCTGTCACCGGACGGCGTGCTGCCGGAGATTATCGAGCTGCCGTCGCATCCCTGGTTCGTGGGCGTGCAGTTCCACCCGGAGCTGAAATCCAAGCCGTTCGAGCCGCATCCCCTGTTCGCCGGCTTCATCGGCGCGGCGGTGCGCCAGGCGCGACTGGTCTGATGCGGCGGTGAGCGCCCTTCCCGTCACCAGCGTCACGGCCGGGCTGCTCGGCCTGCTGGCGCTCGTGCTCGCGATTCCGGTGACGGTGCTGCGCTTCCGCACCGGGCGCAGCCTCGGCGAGGATGCCCCTGGGCTGCAGGTCGGGGTTCGTTCGCATGCCAATTTCGCCGAGTACGCGCCGATTGGGCTGATCCTGCTCGCGATCGCCGAGCACGATCTGGGGTCGTCCCGGTTCGTGCTCGGCCTCGCGGTCGCCCTGGTGCTGGGCCGCGTGATGCATCCGATCGGCATGCGCATGCGCCCGCCCAACGTCTTCCGAGCGGGCGGGATCATCCTCACCTGGGCCATGATCGGCGTCGCCAGCCTGCACGCACTCACGCATCTGTCCGGCTGAGTGCGCCGCCGGGCCGGCGACGCCGGGCAGGTCACTCCTCGGTCGGGTGAACGGTGTCGGACGGCAGCGTGTGCGACGCGGCGTGCGTCGCTTCCATGGCCGGGGGCGGCAGCGTCGGCGCGTGTTCCACCGCATGGGCGGACGGCGCGCCGGCGAGGCTGAGGCTCGGCGGCTCGCGCAGCCAGCCGCGCAGATACGGCAGGCGGATCGCCACCATCGCCAGCAGCACCAGCAGGAACAGAAGCGCGAACGGGAAGGCGTGCGCGAGCGTCAGCATCATGTTGACGAAGCCGGCGACGATCAGCACGGCCGGCACCACCCAGAACCGCCTGTCTTCCGGCAGGCCGTCGTACCAGCGGTTCAGACCCACTACCCAGTCGGCGTGAAGCTTGGCCGGTTCGACCGTCTCGTCACGCACCTCGGCCGGCGCTTCCAGGATATAAGCGAACCGGACGCCCGCGATGAACAGGATCGCCAGCAGCACCAGCAGTCCGAACGGGAAGCCCGTGCTGATGGTCAGCAGCATGTTGATCATGCCGACGAGGACGACGACGGACACGACGAGGCCGAAGCGCATGTCCTCGGGGACCCGCTCGTACCGCTTGTTCCAGCTGACGACCCAATCCATGTGTCTTCCTCCTTCCCTGCGCGAACCGTGAAGGACCGGAGGGTAGCATGGGATACCAGCCTTCTGTGCGGGTTTTCGCTTCTTTCTCGCGCGCCTGTGTTGGCCGGTGGGTGGCCAGGGGCCGGGCGGACTAGGCGCGACGGGCGCGGGCGGATAGGGTCCGGACGATGGAGATCGTCGACGTCCGTGGCGTTCGTTTCGGCAACCGCCTGCCCTTCGTCCTGATCGCTGGTCCCTGCCAGATCGAGGGCGAGACGCAGGCGCTGGAGGTCGCGCATGCCCTGGCCGAGCTTGGCCGCGCGACGGGCGTGCCGGTGATCTATAAGTCGAGCTACGACAAGGCCAACCGCACCAGCGCGACCGCCGCCCGCGGCGTCGGCATGGCGCGCGGCCTCGCCATCCTGGCGCGGGTGCGGGAGGCGACGGGGCTGCCCGTGCTGACGGACGTGCATCTGCCCGAGCAGTGCGCCCCGGCGGCCGAGGCCGTGGACATCCTGCAGATTCCGGCCTTCCTCAGCCGCCAGACCGATCTGCTGGTCGCGGCCGGGGAGACGGGGGCCGCCGTGAACGTCAAGAAGGGGCAGTTCCTGGCGCCGTGGGACATGCCGAACGTCGCGGCGAAGATCGCGGCGACCGGCAACAGGCGCATCCTGCTGACCGAGCGGGGGAGCAGCTTCGGCTACAACACGCTGGTCGCGGACATGCGCGCCCTGCCGATCATGGCGGCGACGGGCTGGCCGGTGGTCTTCGACGCCACCCATGCGGTGCAGCAGCCGGGCGGGCAGGGCAGTTCCTCCGGCGGACAGCGGGAATACGCGCCCGTGCTGGCACGCGCCGCGCTCGCGGTCGGCGTCGCCGCCGTGTTCATCGAGACGCATCCCGATCCGGACCACGCGCCCAGCGACGGGCCGAACATGATCCCGCTGCGCGACATGGCGGGGCTGGTGCGCCGCCTCGCGGCGTTCGACGCCCTCGCCAAGGCCGATCCGGGCCTTAGCTGAGGGCGGCGCGCGATCTCAGCCCGGCGCGACCGCGTCGGCCAGCCGGCTCATCGCGGCCTCGAGGCGCGGGACGCCGTCATCGCCGATGACCGTGCCGGCCCGCCGGTAGATCTCATCAAGCGCGGCGATGCTGGCGTCCTGCAGCGCGCGGCCGGCGCCCACCACCCGGACGACCTTGGCGCGCGCGTCGGACGGGTCGGGGGCCACCTCCACGAAACGCCGCGCCATCAGTTCGCGAATGATCTGCCCGACCGCCTGCCGGGTCAGGCCGCTGCGCTCGGCCAGGATGATCGGGCGCGAGCCCTGCGGCTCGATCAGAGGCATCAGGGTCGCCGCCCCGGCGGTCAGCCCCTCGAACCCGCGTTCGGCAAGGCGTTGCAGGACCGTACCCTGTACGGCGCGGTGCAGACGTCCGGCGATAGCGCCCAGACCCTCGACGTTGAAGCTTGGCCGGCTCACGGGTGTCCGCAATCGAAAGTTGTGTTCAGCGAACACAGCATAACCGGGCGGCGAAGTAAAACGGACGGGGCGACCGCCTCAGCGGCTGCGCAGGAAGCGGTCGAAGGCCAGCAGCGTCGCCTCGGAGACGTGGTGCTCGATCCCCTCGGCGTCCTGCTCGGCCGCCTCGTCCGGGACCCCGACCGCGCGCAGCAGATCGAGGACGAGTTGATGCCGCGCCCGGACACGGGTGGCGAGAAGCTCGCCTTCCTCCGTCAGGAAGATGCCGCGATAGGGACGGGACACCGCGAGCCCCTGCCGCTTCAGGCGGCCCACCGTCTTGACGACGGTGGCGTGCGAGACACCGAGGCGGCGGGCGATGTCGGTTGCGCGCGCCTCGCCCCCGACCGCGAGCAGGTCGGCGATCAGCTCGACGTAATCCTCCAGCAGCGCGTGCGACTGCGCCGTCCGGGTCTTGCCGAAGCGGCGTGCCTGGGCGGGCTCGGTCGGAAGCGCGCGGGGCTCGGTCCCCGTGGTCATCATGCGGCCGTCATCACCGCCTCATCCTAGCCCCGGAACCGGCACCCCGGCCAGTTGCAGCAGAAGGATGACGTTCAACAGCAGGATCACGCCGCCCGCGAGCCACGCCAGGAACGTCGTCCAGGCGCCGATGACCAGCGGTCCCATCAGATCACGGCGGCGGACCAGCACCAGCAGGGCGATGATCGGCACCGGCAGCACGAGGCTGAGGACGACCTGCGAGATCACCAGCGACTCGGTGACCCCGTAGCCGAGCAGGACGACCGCGAACGCCGGCAGCATCGTCACCAGCCGCCGCGCCCAGAGCGGCACCCGCCAGCCGGTAAAGTCCTGCATGATGACCTGCCCCGCCATGGTGCCGACGATCGAGGCGGAAAAGCCGGACGCCAGCAGCGACAGCATGAACGCGCCGGCCGCGAGCGGCCCCAGCAGCGGGGCGAGGGTGTGATAGGCGGTCTCGATCTGGTCGATATTGGAATGGCCGTGGTGGAAGGCGCTCGCCGCCATCGCCAGCATGGCCATGTTCACCAGCCCGGCGACACCGAGCGCCACGACGACCTCGCGGTTGGAAAAGCGCACCAGACGCCGCCGTTCCGTCTCGCCGCTGACGATGACGCGGTCATGCGTCAGGCTCGAATGGAGATAGATGACGTGCGGCATCACGGTCGCGCCGATGATGCCGACCGCGAGGGTGACGGTGTCCGGCCCCGCGAGGCGCGGGATCGTCGCGCCGGCGAGGAAGGCCGGCCAGTCCGGCGGGGCGATCGCTAGTTCGATCACGTAGCAGATGCCGATCACCGCCACGAACCCGCCGACCAGCAGCTCGATCGGACGGAAGCCGCGCCGCTGCAGGGTGAGCATCGCCCAGGTTCCGATCGTCGCGATCCCAAGCGCCACCAGCAGCGGCAGGTGCGCGAGCAGCGACAGCCCGAGCGCCGCGCCCAGCAGCTCCGCAAGGTCCGTGGCCATCGCCGCGACCTCGCTCACCAGCCACATCGCGAGCACCAGCGGCCGGGGAAAATGCTGCCGGCACAGGCTGGCGAGGCTGTGGCCGGTCGCGATGCCGATCCGCGCCGACAGGCCCTGGAACAGCATCGCCAGGACGTTCGCCAGGACGACGACCCACAGCAGCATGTAGCCGAAGCCGGCGCCCGCCTGGATGTTGGTCGCGAAATTGCCCGGGTCGATATAGGCGATCGAGGCCGTCACGGCTGGCCCCGCGAAGGCCAGCGCCGCCCAGGGCCCGCGCCGGCCGCCGCGCAACGCCTCCTTGGCCACCGCCGTGGTGCGGTCCGACAGGGTCATCGGGACGACGTCGTGCATCGCGGCGGAACCTCCTGTGGCGGCCAGCCGTAACCCGGCCCGCGAAGTGTAGCCTGGGCTACAGGAAATGGCGCAGGCAACGGGCACGTCAAGGGTTTTGGCGGGCGGCGGCGAGTTGCGCGGGTGAGAAATGCGCCGATAGAATACGAAATGTTGTCTGCACGCGATCGGCGAGTAGCCGGTCGGATTTCACGTCAGAGGTGTCACATGGTCTGGCGTGCGCGCACCGTTACGTCACGGCTGCTGATCGTGGTCGCGGCCGCCGTGCTGCCGCAGGCGCTGTGCACCGGCCTCCTGCTCACCCGCTACGCCCAGGACGAACGCCTCGCGTATGAGGAGCAGTTCGCGGCGACCGCGCGCGCCGTCGCCCTCGCGGTGGACGGGACCGCGACCATGGGCGTCGTCGCCGCCGACACGCTCGGCCGGTCGGCCGCCCTGCGTCGCGCCGACTGGCCGGAGTTCTACGAGGAGGCGCGCGCGGTCGCCGGCGACGGATGGTGCATCGCGCTGGTCAACGAGGACGGCACCCAGGTGCTGAATACGCGCCGCCCGCTCGGCGCGGCGCTGCCGACCGTCAATCATGAATTGCTGGCCGAGGCGCTGCGCACCGGCGAGACGGCGGTATCGCCGGTCCTGCGCGGCAAGCTCGACGGCGCGTGGCATGTCGGCATCGTCCGACCCCTCGACATCCCCGCCGCCCCGCGGCGC
>NZ_BANB01000353.1 GCF_000964365.1 Acidisphaera rubrifaciens HS-AP3
GGCGGCGGACGGCGCGGCGGCGGGCGGGGTGGCGCCGGGGGTCGCGGTCCCGGGCGTGGTGGACTGCGCGAAGGCGCCGCCGCTGAGACCGGCCAGCAGCAGGGCGGCGAGGAGGGTCTGGCGTGCGTACATGTCGTGATTCCTTGTTGTCGGTCCGTTCGTAGGCGGACGTCCGTTCCCTGTCGGTCCGCCGCGGCGGTGCCGGCCCTGGCCGGCCGGTCCCGCCAATGAGCGAGATTGTTTCGATCCGCGCTTGTCCCCGCGCGGTCCCGGCCGGGCACGTCGATCGGGCATGCCCGTGTCTGCGGTTGCTGACCCACGCGCCGCGTCGCGTCAAGCGTCTGTATCGGCGCCGGCGTTTATGGCGGTTTTATGCCGGCCATCCCCGGCCCGCATCGCGCCTTTAGCCGCCGACGGCCTAATCCATCGGGCAGCGCAACCAAAGGGTGCGACCATGCTCGACATCGTCCTGATCCTCGCAGGGGCCGGCGGCATCATGCTGATGGCGGCCTATGCCCTCGCGTGCGGGCGTATCTGAATGCTCGACCTCCTCATCGCCGGCGCCGTGTCGGCCCTGCTGCTGGTCTATCTGCTCTGGGCGCTGATACGGCCCGAAGACTTCTGACGAACGGACCCCCCACATGATGATCGAAGGCAGCCTCCAGATCGCGCTGGTGCTGGCGGTCGTGCTGGCGAGCGCGGTCCCGGTCGGCCGCTATCTCGCCCGCGTGGTGCAGGGCGAGCGCGTGTTCCTCACGCCCGTCCTCGCGCCCGTGGAACGACTGGTCTATCGCGCCTGCGGCATCGACCCGGCGCGCGGCATGGGATGGCAATCCTACGTGTTCGCGCTGCTGCTGCTCAACGCCCTGCATTTCGTGCTGCTCTACGCCATCCTGCGGCTGCAGGGCGCGTTGCCGGCATTCCTCAATCCGCAGGGCATCGGCGCGCTGTCGCCGCGGCTGGCGTTCAACACCGCCATCAGCTTCGTCACCAACACGAACTGGCAGGCGTACACGCCCGAAAGCCAGATGTCGTACGGCGCGCAGATGCTGGGCCTGACGGTGCACAACTTCCTGTCGGCGGCGACCGGCATCGCGGCGGCGGTCGCGGTGGTGCGCGCATTCACCGCGGGCGGGCTGCGCACGCTCGGCAACTTCTACGCCGACCTGACGCGCGTGACGCTCTATCTGCTGCTGCCGGTCGCGCTGGTGGCGACGGTCGCGCTGATCGCGATGGGCGTGCCGCAGACGCTCGCGCCCTATCTCGACGTCACGACGATCGAGGGCGCGAAGCAGACGATCGCCCTCGGCCCCGTCGCGTTCCAGGAGGCGATCAAGGAACTCGGCACCAACGGCGGCGGGTTCTTCAACGCCAACTCCGCGCATCCGTTCGAGGCGCCGGGCGCGCTCGCGCTGATGCTCGAGACCTGGCTGATCCTGATCATCCCGTTCTCGCTCGCCATCATGCTCGGCCGCATGGTCGGCGCGCCGCGGCAGGGTCGGGCGCTGTTCGTCGCGATGGCGGTGCTGCTCGTGCTCGGCGTGTTCGGCGCCTATGTCGCGGAAGCCGGCGGCAATCCGCTGCTGACGGCGCTCGGCGTCGATCCCGCGATGGGCAACATGGAGGGCAAGGATCTGCGCTTCGGCCTGCCGCTGTCGATGCTGTTCAACATCGCCGCGACCGGCACCTCCTGCGGCGCGGTCGCCGCCTTCACCGACAGCTTCATGCCGCTCGCCGGCCTGATCCCGATGTTCCTGATGCAGCTCGGCGAGGTCACGCCCGGCGGCGTCGGCTCCGGTCTCTACACCGTGGTCATCTTCGCGCTGCTGTCGGTGTTCGTCGCCGGGCTGATGGTCGGGCGCACGCCGGAATATCTCGGCAAGAAGGTGCAGGCGCACGAGATCAAGCTCGCGATGCTGGCGGTGCTCGTGCTGACGCTGTTCATCCTGGGCGGTGCGGCCGTGTCGCTGGTCATGCCATCGGGCTTGGCCTCGCTCGCCAACGCCGGGCCGCACGGATTGTCGGAGATGCTCTACGCCTGGACGTCCGCGACCGAGAACAACGGCAGCGCGATGGCGGGACTTTCGGCCGATACCAACCTGCTCGACTACGGGCTCGGGGCGGCGATGTTGTTCGGCCGCTTCGCCTTCCTGATCCCGGTCCTCGCGATCGCGGGCAGCCTCGCTGAGAAGCCGAAACTGCCGCCGAGCGCGGGCACCTTCCCGACCGACGGGCCGCTGTTCGTGGGGCTGCTGATCGGCGTGATCATCATCCTCGGCGGACTGCAGTTCATGCCCGCGCTGTCGCTCGGCCCGCTCGCCGAACACTACCAGATGCTCGTCGGCCAGACGTATTGAGGATCCAGAATCATGGCTGAGGCACATGCCGAGACGATCGCGCTGTTCGACGCGCGCATCGTCGCCCGCGCCGCCCGCGACGCGGTGGCGAAGCTCAACCCGCTCACCCTGGCGCGCAACCCGGTCATCTTCGTCACCGAGGTGGTGGCCGCGCTGACGACCTTCCTCGGCCTGCGCGAGATGGCGCAGGGACAGGCCGCCGCGTTCGCGCTGGCGATCGCCCTCTGGCTGTGGCTGACGGTGCTGTTCGCGACCTTCGCCGAGGCGATGGCCGAGGGGCGGGGCCGGGCGCGGGCCGAAAGCCTGCGCCGCTCGCGGGCGGAGACGATGGCCCGCGTGCTCGCCGACCCGCGCGACCGCACCCGCGTCGCCGACATGCCGGCATCGAGTCTGCGCGCCGGCACCGTGGTGCTGGTGGAGGCGGGCGACCTGATCCCCTCGGACGGCGAGATCATCGAGGGCGTCGCGAGCGTCAACGAAAGCGCGATCACCGGCGAATCCGCCCCGGTGATCCGCGAGGCCGGCGGCGACCGCAGCGCGGTCACCGGCGGGACGCAGGTGGTGTCGGATTGGCTGGTGATCCGCATCACCGCCGATCCGGGCGGCACCTTCATCGACCGCATGATCCGCCTCGTCGAGGGGGCCGAGCGGCGCAAGACGCCGAACGAGATCGCGCTCGACATCCTGCTGGCCGGCCTGACGATCATCTTCCTGGCGGCGGTGGTGACGCTGCCCGCGTTCGCGTCCTACAGCCACACGCTGATCACCGTGCCGGTGCTGGCGGCGCTGCTGGTCACGCTGATCCCGACCACGATCGGCGGCCTGCTGTCGGCGATCGGCATCGCGGGCATGGACCGGCTGATCCGCTTCAACGTCGTCGCGACCTCGGGGCGCGCGGTGGAGGCGGCGGGCGACGTGGACGCGCTGCTGCTCGACAAGACCGGCACCATCACGCTCGGCAACCGCATGGCGGCCGCGCTCTATCCGGTCCCGGGCATCGAGGAGCAGGAACTGGCGACCGCGGCGGTGCTCGCGAGCCTCGGCGACGAGACGCCGGAGGGGCGGTCGATCCTCGCCTTCATCCGCGACCGCCACGGCATCGCGCCGGAGCGGCCGGCGGGCGCGACCGTGGTGCCCTTCAGCGCCAACACCCGCCTGTCCGGCCTCGACCACGACGGCCTGTCCTGGCGCAAGGGCGCGGTGGACAGCATCCTCAGGCTGGTCGCGCGGCACGGCTCGGTCGGCGCCGCCTCCGCCGCCGCCTATGCGCCGCCGCCGGCGTTC
>NZ_BANB01000352.1 GCF_000964365.1 Acidisphaera rubrifaciens HS-AP3
GCCGCCGCCGCGGCCGGCGCCTCCGCCGCGGGAGCCGCCCCCGCCGCCTCGACGCAGTCCGCGAACGCGCTGTCGTCGCTGTCCGGCAATTTCAACACCTTCCTCAACCTGCTGATGACGCAGTTGCAGAATCAGGACCCGACCAGCCCGGTCGATACCAACCAGTTCACGCAGGAACTGGTGGAGTTCTCGCAGGTCGAGCAGCAGATCAACACCAACTCCAGCCTCAACACGCTGATTCAGCTCACGCAGACCGGGCAGGTGCTGCAGGGCTCTTCGCTGATCGGCAAGACGGTCGATGTCGCCTCGACCCAGGTGCCGCTGCAATCCGGTGTCGCGCCGGCGATCACCTTCACGTCGCCGGTGGCGGGGCCGGCCAGCGTGACGGTCGCCAACGCGGCGGGCGTGGTCGTGGCACAGCCGCAGATCAGCGCGTCGCAGGGGAGCAACAGCTGGACTTGGGACGGCACCGGCGCCAACGCCAGCACGCAGCCGGACGGACTTTATACCTTCACCGTCAACGGCCCCGCCGCGACCGGCGGCACGCAGTCGCTGCCGTTCAGCGTGGTCGGCACGGCGACCGGCGTCACCCGCAACAACGGTACGATCGATTTGCAGATGGGCGGGCTCACGGTCGATTTCGGCCATGTCCAGTCGGTCGGCAACTGAACGCGCCGCTCGTGACCCGACGCGGCAGGAAATGCCGGGCGATTAACCTCCCGCTAAGCCGCTGTTGCCATGGTCGGGGCCCGGCAGAAGGCCGGCATGGGGGCACGCTGGCGCGATGGGTGCGCTGCTTGAAGGGTTGAAGGCGCTGGGACCGGCGCGGCTGGCCGCGATGGGGGCGGTCGGGCTGGGTGTCCTGCTGCTGCTCGCCGTGCTCGCGCTGCGCGGCGGGCAGTCGCAGTACGCGCTGCTGTATGGCGACCTCGATCTGCGCGATTCGGGGCAGGTGGTCGATGCGCTGACCCGCCAGCACATCCCGTATCAACTGGGCGCGGGCGGCGCGCAGGTGCTGGTGCCGGTTGAGGATGTCGCGCGTGCCCGGCTGCTGCTGGCCAAGGACGGCCTGCCGTCGGGCGGTTCGGTCGGCTACGAAATCTTCGATCGCGGCGACAGCCTGACCGCGTCGGAGTTCCAGCAGCAGATCAACGAGACCCGCGCGCTGGAAGGTGAACTCGGCCGCACGATCCGGGCAATGGACGGGGTCCGTGCCGTGCGCGTGCATCTGGTGCTGCCGCATCGCGAGCCGTTCTCGCGCGAGCGACAGGACGCGCAGGCGAGCGTGATGCTCACGATGAACGGCAACGCGCGTCTCGACCGCGAGGCGGTGAGCGCGATCCTGACCCTGCTCGCCGCCGCGGTGCCGGGGCTGCGGGCGCAGAACATCGCCGTGGTCGACAGCCGCGGCACGCTCCTCGCCCGCGCCGGCGAGGCGATCGGCGGCAGCCCCGCCGCGCAGGGGGTCGAGGAGATGCGCCGCGAGATGGAAGCGCGCCTCGGCCGGGCGGTGGAGGAGATGCTGGAGGCGAGCGTGGGTCCCGGTCACGTGCGGGCGGAGGCATCCGTCGAGCTCAACACCGAGCATGTCCGCGAGACGGAGGAAAAATACGACCCCGACAACAAGGTCGCCCGCAGCGAACAAAGCGTCGGCAGCAACAGCCGCACGACCGAAAAGGACGGCGCCACCTCGGTGCAGAACAACCTGCCGAACGCCGATGCCGGCAAGACGCAGTCGGGCACGCAGGAAAGCCGGCAGGAGGAGACCACCAATTACGAGATCGGCCGCACGGTGCGCACCCTGGTGCGCGAACAACCCTCGGTCCGTCGCCTCAGCATCGCCGTGATGGTGGACGGGACCGAAGCCGTGGGCCCGGACGGCAAGTCGATCTGGACACCCCGCGGCGCCGATGAGCTGCGTCGGCTGACCGGTCTCGTGCAGAGCGCGGTGGGGTATGACCCGAAACGCGGCGACCACGTGGAGGTCGTCAGCATGCGCTTCGGCGCCGATGACGCGGCGCCCGCGGCCGAACCCGCGGGCATCCTCGGGTTGCATCTGGAGCGCGGCGACATGGTGCGGCTGGCGGAGACGGCGCTGCTCGGCGTGCTGGGGCTGCTGGCGCTGCTGTTCGTGCTGCGTCCGATGGTCACGCGGCTGATGCTGCTGCCGCCGGGCGGATTGGCGGACGGCGTGTTGGCGACAACGGCCCTCGGGGGCGGCGGCGGCGCGCCGCTGCTGGCCGGCGTGCCGTCGGGCGCACCC